>JAHDGC010000397.1 GCA_020627865.1 Saprospiraceae bacterium
GATACATGTAGTAATCTGTGTTTATCTGTGGCCATTCGTGCATGGCGCGAGTAAATCTGTGGCGTAATCTGTGTTTGTCCGTGTCATCTGTGGTGATTAGAAGGTTTCGGTACTACGTACCTCATTGCCATTAATTTGTTCATGGCTACAAACGGTGTCGGTTCTCTGAACCTTTGTTTTTGCAAATGACATTCACATAACAACCATTCCATATGGCATAGCAATTGTAGTGTTCAAAATAGAGCAAATCATAAAGCACACGCATACAATTAGGGTATTCAAAATCCCTCCTTCATTTAAATCCATCGAATATGATGAAACTCGTTCGGATCGTGATGAATTACGTGCGATTCAAGGAAGCGAAACTGATTGCCCTGTGCAACAAAATCCAAACCTCCATGACAGATAATCCGTATTTCCCCAATCTGGAAGCTGTCTTTACCGTATTTTTGAATAAGTTTGAGGCCTACAAAGCGGCAAATGTTACCGGAAACAACGAGATCAACGATGCAGAAAAGGAAGCGAGGCGCATGGAACTGATTCAGGCCATGAATACTTTGGCCTACCGGATTCTGGCCGATGCCCAAAACAACCGTACCGTGCTGGAAACGACGGGTTTTTCCCTCAATGCGATTCCCACCAAGAGACCTGTGCCGAACACGCCCGAAAATGTGAAAGCTTTTATTACCAATAGCCCGAAGACCATTGTGGTTTCGTGTAAAGCGGATAAAAATGCGAGTATCTATAAGGCGAGGGTTTCTGAAGATCGAGAAAACTGGCAATGGGATAATGAAAGCACTTCTTGTAAGGTCATTGTTGAAAATGTTTCGGAAGGGGTGATCTTATATGTCGAAATGGCACTTAAGAATAGTTCGGGAGAAAGCCGCTGGAGTGATCCGGTTGCCGTACGGGTACCGATGCCCAACGAGCCGGAGTTGATGAAGATGAATATTTGATATTATTATTGATTTTGCATGAAAAATGTAGCGCCACAATGCATTGTAGCGCTACATTTTTTTATACATATCCTAGGACGGTAGGCTTTCGATTAATGTAATAGTGTATAAATAACACTTTGTGCTAAAAAATTATATATGAATGGCGTAACAAAAAACCAAAAAAGAGGTTAAATATTTTATATTTGATAATTTTTGGCCAAGAATATTAAAATTTCAGAAAAAATAATTTTTCTTTGATAAACTTATCTTAACTCCGCGAATTTTATATTATTTTTGCGGAATCAAAAACAAAAATAACTTTTAACGGATAAATGCTCTTCTATTGGAAAGGATTTATCAGGCGCAGTATTTTAATCAAACATTGAATACTATGCTCTTCGGTATGCATTTCGTTAGATCATGCCATTAATTCTAACATCCTTTCATTAACGGTTTTAAAAATAAGCTTTATGAGTCAAGCCAGATTTAATGCGATAGATACGATTCTTCATCGCAGTGAAATTGATGTTGATTTTATCGACACGCCATCCGAAAAAATAACGAATTATTTCGGATGTAATGTTTTTAATGAGAAAGCTATGCGGGAATACCTTCCCGAAGAGGCTTACCTCAGTGTAAAGGCCGCTATTCAAGCCGGTTCTAAGCTTTCCAGAGATGTTGCGGATACCGTTGCCGAAGCCATGAAAAATTGGGCAATGGACAAAGGCGCGACACACTATGCGCATTGGTTCCAGCCATTGACAGGAAAGACTGCCGAAAAGCATGATTCTTTCTTCACGATTGATCCGGGAACCGGTGATGCCCTCGAAGAGTTTGAAGGCAGTGCACTTGCCCAACAAGAACCAGATGGTTCTAGTTTCCCGGGTGGTGGTTTGCGTTCGACTTTCGAAGCACGTGGTTACACGGCGTGGGATCCATCTTCCCCTGCATTTATCTTGGAAGTAGGAGAGGGTAAAACTTTATGTATCCCTACGATCTTCGTGACGTACTCCGGAGAATCCTTGGATTACAAATTACCCTTGTTGAAATCACAAACAACATTGGAAAAGGCTTCTATTCCTGTTTGTCAGATGTTTGATAAGAAAGTCACCCGAGTGATCACAACTTTAGGTTGGGAGCAAGAGTACTTCCTCGTAGATGAGGCGCTTTATGCTACGCGCCCGGATTTGGTAATGACCGGAAGAACATTGATCGGCAAGCATTCTTCTAAAGGACAACAATTGGATGATCATTATTTCGGGTCTATCCCAGAGCGGGTTTATGCTTACATGCGCGATTTGGAAACAGAATGTTACAAGTTGGGCATTCCAGTACGTACACGTCATAATGAGGTTGGCCCGGGACAATACGAATTGGCACCGATGTTTGAAGAGTGTAATGTTGCCGTAGATCACAACCAATTGCTCATGGATATGATGGAGCGCGTGGCCAAGCGTCATCGCCTTCGTGTTTTGTTGCATGAGAAGCCTTTCGCTGGCGTGAATGGTTCTGGTAAGCACAACAACTGGTCAATGAGTACCAACACCGGCGTGAATTTGCTTTCTCCGGGTAAAGAACCGGGTAAGAACCTTCGTTTCTTGACTTTCTTCGTGAATACAATCATGGCCGTTAGCAAGCATGCGGATATTCTTCGTGCGAGTGTTGCGAATGCCGGTAACGATCACCGTTTGGGTGCTAATGAAGCGCCTCCAGCTATCGTTTCTGTTTTCATTGGAGAATCTATGACCAATATTTTGAATGCGATTGAAAAAGGAAAGACGACTAAAGATGATGTTAAACGTGTGTTAGATTTGTTGAGTAAAATTCCTAACCTACAATTAGATAACACGGATAGAAACCGGACTTCTCCTTTTGCCTTTACCGGAAATAAATTTGAAATCCGGATGGTGGGTTCTAGCATGAACTGTGCGGCTCCAATGACGGCATTGAATACGATGATGGCTACACAATTGAGACAGTTTGCCACTGATGTAGAAAATGTGATGAAAAAGGATAAAGATCAAGATACTGCTATTTTAACGGTATTGAAAAAATACATCAAAGCTTCTGCGCATGTTTGTTTTGAAGGCGATAACTATACGGCGGCATGGGCAAAAGAAGCTGCTAAAAGAGGGCTTTCTAATTTGCCTACAACACCCGAAGCTTTGGATGCCTACGTCGCGAAAGATGCGGTGAAGTTATTTACGGATAATGGTGTTTTCACAGAAAAAGAATTGCATGCACACCACGAGGTCATGCTTGAAAATTATGTCCTTCGTTTGGATATTGAAAGCAGCACTTTGGAAGAGCTTTATTTGAATTATGTATTGCCATCAGCGGTGAGTTATCAAACGAGATTGGCAGAGAATGTCGCGGCACTTAAGGCGGCAGGCGTGAGAGAAGCGACTTTCCAGAAAGAGGCGATTAAGCGGATTGGTGACAATATGAAGAAAATCAATGCCTTGGCCAAAAAGATGACTACGGAAAAGGCTAAGGCGCATAAGGCGAAGTCTTCTCGTGCAGCAGCTATTGCGATGTGCAAGAAAGTTAAGCCATTGATGGAGCAAATCCGCGTGTGTTGTGATGATCTAGAATTGATCGTGGATGATCAGGAGTGGAGCTTGGCTAAATACCGCGAAATTATGTTTATGAAATAGTAGCGTCATATGCTTATGACGTTTTCGTGATATTTACAATTTTCATTAAGAATATTAAAACGTCCTGCTGTTCTGGTAGGGCGTTTTTATTTTATAAAATATTTCTACAGAATATTTCGCAAAGAATGAACCGATTCTAAATAAAAATGTTTTTCTTAGCGTTTGGTTTATTTTTTTATAAAAGCACATTATGTCTTATAAAGCAAAGGTCTCTTATGACGAGGAGACCACAAATGATTTGATTGAAAAATTTAGTGAGATTCTTCATAAAATTGGAGAAGACCCGAAGAGGGAAGGCTTGGTTAAGACGCCAGAACGGGCGGCCAAAGCCATGCAGTTTTTGACACAAGGATATGAACTGAGCGGGGAAGAAATCCTTCGTTCTGCCATGTTCCGGGAAGATTATAGCGAAATGGTTATTGTAAAGGATATAGAAGTATATTCTCTTTGCGAGCATCATATTTTACCTTTTTATGGAAAAGCACATGTTGCCTATATTCCCAACGGATATATTGTGGGTTTAAGCAAAATTCCTAGGGTCATAGATATATATGCTCGTCGTTTACAGGTGCAGGAACGATTGACACACGAAGTTTTACATTGTATACAAAATACCTTGAAACCGTTGGGTGTAGCTGTGGTTATGGAAGCTCACCATATGTGTATGATGATGCGGGGTGTACAAAAACAAAATTCGGTAACGACCACTTCTGCTTTTACCGGAGAATTTCGCATGGCCGAAACCCGTGCAGAATTTCTAAACTTGATTTCGACTAAGCTTCATTAGATGATATAGGCAGGTTAGTAAACCTAGTCTAAAACTTGTTTACATATTTTTTACGAAAAACAAAACTTAAAACCAAGTAGCAATGACAGCATTTGTCTTCCCCGGACAAGGGGCACAGTTCACAGGAATGGGAAAAGCATGGTATGAAAGTAATGATACTGCAAAGGCTTGCTTTGAGGAAGCCAATACCATTTTGGGATATCGCCTTTCGGATATCATGTTTGAAGGGAGTGAAGAAGAGTTGAAACAAACAAAAGTAACACAACCCGCTATTTTTCTTCATTCTATAGTGGCTATGCGTATGGCTGGAATGGATTTAAAACCGCAAGCCGTGGCCGGACATTCCCTTGGAGAGTTTTCTGCCCTCGTTGCTGCGGATGCCCTGAGCTTTTCCGATGGGTTACGACTTGTACAGCAAAGGGCGTTGGCCATGCAAAAAGCTTGCGAATTGACAGAAAGCACTATGGCGGCAATTGTAGGAATGGAAGATGAAAAAGTGGAAAATATCTGTGCAACAATTGATGATGTGGTACCGGCGAATTATAACTGCCCAGGGCAATTGGTAATTTCGGGTTCCTTATCCGGTATTGAAATGGCAGTTGAGCAGCTTAAGGCTGCAGGTGCGAGAAAAGCCGTTGTCTTGTCCGTTGGTGGAGCCTTCCACAGCCCGTTTATGGAACCGGCTAGGGAAGAGCTGGCCAAAGCTATTGAAAACACGACCTTTTCTGAGCCCTCCTGTCCAATTTACCAAAACGTAGATGCCCTCCCGTCTACCGACCCTGAAGGCATCAAAGCAAAACTAATTCAACAATTAACTTCTTCGGTACGTTGGACACAAACCATCGAAAATATGATTAAAGATGGGTGTAAAGATTTTGTAGAAGTAGGTGGAAATGGCAAAACACTGCGCAATTTAATTCGTAGGGTAGACCGTTCTGTCCCTACGAAACCCTTAGAAGTGTAAAGGCTCGTAGCCTAAAATTGCTAATTATGTTAATTAATTTGAAAATTAGTATAAAGTTTGCTATTTTGAATATAGGTACATACAGTCGGTTTAACATCTAGTTTGAATACAATGAATGGAGAAATAAATAGTGGAAAAGTCTTGCTTGCACAGCCCTTTATGATCGACCCAAACTTTAAGCGGGCAGCAGTTTTGATTTGTGAGCATGAAAATGAAGGTAGCTTGGGTTTTATTATGAATAAATCCTTAGATATGAAAATCACCGAATTGTTAGGCGACTTTCCGGAATTTGAGTCCTATGTCCATTACGGAGGGCCGGTTCAAACGGATACGATACATTATATGCACAATGTTGGTAATTTACTGGAGGATAGCCAAAAAATTGTGAATGGCGTATATTGGGGTGGAGATTTTGAGAAGCTCAAATTTTTGATTTCTTCTGAAATGGTGCATCCGGGCAATATCCGCTTCTTTGTTGGGTATTGCGGCTGGTCTTCGGGACAGCTTTCCGAAGAGATGCATTATGGTTCTTGGCTAACGGCAGATATGCATGCCAATTACTTATTCAAGGGGCGACCAGAGAATCTTTGGAAAAAAGCTATGCGAAACAAAGGGAAAAATTATACGGTTATTGCCCAAATGCCGGATGCTGTCGTTTGGAATTAAATACTTGCGTCAGAGGAATTTGCTTTTTTTCTCCTTCAAAATATAAAATTTCCTATCTTTGCCTTTCCAAATTTTATTCATGATACCATCTTGATAGGCAAATGATTAATGCTTCTAATATCTTTATTAAATACGGAGATCGGGTTTTGCTCGATCATATCAATTTTGTTATACAACCCAAAGATAAGTTGGGGCTTACCGGCCGTAATGGCGCGGGTAAATCTACTATCCTGAAATTGATCGCCAATGAAATGACGCCTGATGGTGGAAATATCGAGAAGCCTACCAACTGTCATATTGGCTATCTTAGCCAAGAGTTGAGTTTACCTCCTGGAAAGACCGTTCTCGATGAAGCTTTGATGGCTTTCGAGGAAGCCCGTCACCTACAATCCCGTATCGAAACATTGAATAAAGAAATTGCGGAACGTACGGACTACGATTCTAAAGCATACGAAAAGTTACTCGTTGAATTGTCAGATGCTAACGAGCGCTTCGAACTAGTTGGTGGCGTCAGTATGGAAGCGGAAGCCGAACGGGTTTTAAAAGGCTTGGGCTTTAAAAGTTCGGATATGCAACGACCGACCAGCGAGTTCAGTGGTGGTTGGAAGATGCGGATAGAACTTGCAAAAATATTGTTGCAAAAACCGGAGTACCTTCTGCTGGATGAGCCTACCAACCATTTGGATATTGAGTCGATTCTCTGGCTCGAAAATTTCCTGAAAGACTATTATGGTTGTGTGATCCTCATTTCCCACGATAAGCAATTTTTGGATACGATTACAACAAGGACACTGGAAATTGAGCTGGGTAAAATTTATGATTATAAAGCCAACTATTCTAACT
>JAHDGC010000398.1 GCA_020627865.1 Saprospiraceae bacterium
TACCGTCCTGCGCTGCAACTTACTATCCAACCATGAAATAATATCCAAATATAGAAAAGATCTTTTCTCATAAGGATGATCCACCCAAAGCGAAAGTGACTGATGCAACTTTTTAAACAAAGGCATCAACTCCTCCGGTTTTTTAAACAATGCTTTGCGCAAAAATAATAAGACCTCTTTTTGCACCGCATTCATATCTTCCATTTTGATCAAAAAACGATAAACCGATTTGACCAGATATTCCAATAACTCAAAATTACCCAATTCGTAATGAACAATCAGGTGCAACATCCGAGCATAACATTGAATATCTTTTTTTAAATTTCCAACTTTGGAATGGATAATTTTATTCAAAAAATCTAAGGCCTTTTCATGCTCGCCACTACCAAAATAAAGGGAAGCAATTTTATAGTAAAAAATCAATATCCTATGGATATCTATCTTTTGTTGCCTTTCCATATTCACGAGTTCTTTTTCTAACTCGGCAACCCATACTAATCCTTCCGAAAAACTGGCTTCCAGAAAATGACGATTAAACCGAGCAGTGTAAATGTATAGAAAAGCAAGGTTCTTGGAATTTTCTGAAAATTCTTTTTGATGCGTTTGTACAAATTGCTCTAATTCCTCCAAGTATAAGGATAACTTGCTAGAATAACGCATTAAAAATAATGATGTAAGTAAATTGTTATATCCTCGTATGAATAAATCCACGTCCCGCCGGATCATGGAGGGTTTTTGTTTGAACAAGTCTATCCACTTCTGTGCATAGCGATAACAATGTGGGAAATCTTGTAAGATATAATAGTACCAAACTTGTGCTTGACACAAATAAACCTCTTCGAAAAAAGTGAGCCTCAATTCCGATTTTAATTTTAATCTGGTCTTGAAGGATTGCTTGACCAACAGAATATCTTTTTCATTCCGAACATGGCCTATCTTGATGTACATGCTGTAAAGTTGCAAAGAAAGATTAGTCAATTCACTAACACCGCTGATGGCCTTTATCCTCCTGTCCGATGACGTAGTCAATTGTTCAGCCCTGTTGTCAATACTTCTCGTAATGTGGCGGGATTCAATCATTTTTTCAAACTCCAAAATACTCAGGTGCAAAATATCCTGATGGTTTTCCTTTGCCGTTTGTTTGGCTTTGTCCAATGTTTTTAAGCTTTGAATAAAAAGCCCTTTGTTATACAAGATTCGGGCATTGTCAATTTGTTCCCTGATTTCAATATCAATATTTTTTTGTTTGTGCACGAGGCGAAGACTGGCGAGAATCTGCTTGTAGAGATGCCGCTTCAAGTTGGACAGTTGCCGCTTCTTGATTTGTGGTACTTTCTTCAAAATTAAAGCTTCCTTAAAAACAGCTTGTTTATCTATAGCATCAAAAAGCTGGATGAACTTCAGGTCAATACTGTTTTGATTACGGGTGGCATAAAGCTTGAAATTTCGCTTTTCTGCTTTGGTTAAACTTTTTATCAACTGAAATAGGACATCTGTTTGATGGTTGGACATTGTATGTTTTTTTGTAATAAAAAGCTAAAAATCAATAGGTTACGAGGTTTGTCTAAGGGTTTGAAATCGTAAAGCTTTGCTAATTTTACTTTTTCTATATTCTGCAAAAATAATAGTTTTGAGATAAAGAACACCAAAATATTTTACATTGATGATAAAGAAAGCAAGAACATTGTTTGATAAAATCTGGGAGGCTCATGTTGTAGAACGAAAGGAAAATTTCCCAGACTTAATTTATATAGACCGACACTTTATACATGAAGTAACTTCTCCACAAGCTTTTGATACCTTACGGCAAAAGAATCTGCCTGTTGCTCGGCCAAAACAAACTGTTGCTACTGCCGACCATAATGTGCCTACAAAAAATCAACACCTCCCAATCAAAGAAACTTTATCCAAATTTCAAGTCGATACCCTGATTCAAAATTGCAGAGATTTCGAGCTAGAGCTTTTCGGGCTTGGCCATGAGAAGCAAGGCATCGTTCATGTCATCGGCCCCGAACTGGGGTTAACTTTGCCAGGCATGACCATCGTCTGTGGAGATTCCCATACTTCAACACATGGTGCTTTCGGTAGTGTCGCTTTCGGTATCGGAACCAGTCAGGTCGGTCAGGTATTGGGAACACAATGTTTGTTATTGCATAAGCCTAAGACAATGCGGATAGAAATTAATGGAAAGCTAAGAAGAGGTGTTTCCGCTAAAGATATTATTCTATATATTATTTCTCAAATTTCTACTTCTGGTGGTACAGGCTACTTTGTGGAGTATGCCGGTACCGCCATTGAAGCCCTGTCGATGGAAGGCCGCATGACCATTTGCAATATGAGTATCGAGATGGGGGCAAGAGGTGGGCTTATTGCGCCAGATCAAACGACTTTTGATTACCTAAAAGGAAAAGAATATGCACCGAAAGATGAGGCTTGGAATAAGGCGGTAAACTATTGGGGAACACTCCATACGGATGAAGGGGCAACTTATGATAAAGTGCTTTATTTTGATGCAACAAAAATTCCTCCAATGATTACTTATGGTACAAATCCTGGAATGGGGGTTGGGATTGCAGATACTATTCCTTTGGATTCCTTTGAAGGTTCTTTAGATGATTATAACAAGGCGCTTTGGTATATGGATCTCACAGCAGGGGAACCGATCCAAGGCAAAAAAATTGATTATGTTTTCATCGGAAGTTGTACCAACGCCCGTATCGAAGATTTGCGTACGGTAGCCAATTTTGTAAAAGGAAAACAAAAGGCGAAAGACGTCGAAGTTTGGATAGTGCCAGGGTCAAAAAGCGTAGAAGTGCAAGCGAAGCAAGAAGGCTTAGATCAAATATTTATAGACGCAGGCTTCGAATTGCGTCAGGCCGGATGTTCTGCATGCCTAGCCATGAACGAAGATAAAATCCCTGCCGGTAAATATTGCGTTTCCACCTCGAACCGAAATTTTGAAGGCAGGCAAGGCCCCGGCTCCCGCACCTTCCTAGCGAGTCCCTTAACCGCCGCCGCCGCCGCCATCACTGGCAAAGTTGCGGATGTAAGAACAATGCTACAAGAAGAAACCGACCTTCTAACAGTCTAACAACTAAAAGGCGAAGCCGATCTAAAATCTAAGAATGAGTGAAACGAATGATCTAAAATCTAAAAGCGAAGCGGTCTAAAATCTAAGAATGAGTGAAACGAATGATCTAAAATCTAACAGCGCAGCGATCTAAAACCTAAAATCTAAAATGAAATTCACAAAAATAAATTCCACGGCGATCCCATTACCCATTGAAAACATCGACACCGATCAAATCATTCCAGCCCGTTTCTTAAAGGCAACAACAAGAGAAGGCTTCGGAGAGAATTTATTCAGAGATTGGCGGTATGAAAAAAATGGAGATACCCGTGCAGATTTTGTTTTAAATGATGCCCGTTATAGTGGAAAAATAATAGTCGCAGGCAAAAATTTCGGTTGTGGTTCCAGTCGAGAGCATGCCGCTTGGGCCATTGCGGATTACGGCTTCCGAGTGGTAATTTCCAGTTTCTTTGCTGATATTTTTAAAGGAAATGCACTGAATAATGGCATCTTGCCGATACAGGTTGAAGAAGATATTTTGCAAACTATTTTACAACAGATTTACCAAAACCCCGAAACAAAAATTCAGGTAGATTTAGAAAAGCAAACCGTCGAAGTCCCAGATTTAAATTTCAATATAACTTTCGACATTGATGCCTATAAAAAAACATGTTTACTCAATGGCTACGATGATTTTGATTATATCTTAAACCAAAAAGAAGCAATCGAACAATTTGAACAAAACAGGGTCGATGCTTTTTTCTTATAAAAAATAATTGAGAAGAAAAATCGTTGTAGATTTTCCCTCTGTTGGTATCAAAATGAATTTTGTATGAATACGATTTTCTTATGTGAACTAGCGTTTAATTACGGTCGAAGGAACGTCGTGGTGGTGATGGCCTGTCAAAAAACTGTTTGAGGGACGAGTTCCTGCCTGCGTGGCCGCAGGAACAGGCAGGTTTTTTGACAAGCATTCCTGCCTGCGTGTCCACTTAGGACAGGCAGGTTGCTTACTTTTTTGCGAATGAAAAAGTAAGAAACCCATGAATAAATTCCAATGATTGATTTTAAGATACTTTGGTTGAGCATAATTTCTTACATGTTTTTCTAAATACAATTTTAGCGAAACGTGAATATGTTAATATGAAAAATAAAATGAAAAAAACAATTACCATACTCCCCGGAGACGGCATCGGTAAAGAAGTTACCCAGTGGGGAGCCGCAGTACTCCAAACAATTGGTCAGGTATTCGATCATGAATTTACCTTCCAAGAAGCAGCTATCGGGCATCATGCCATTGAGCAATACAACAATCCACTTCCGGATGAAACCATCAAGGCATGCCAAGAAGCAGATGCCATCTTGTTAGGTGCTGTCGGCCATCCAATATATGATAACAATCCAAGTCTAAAGGTACGTCCTGAACAAGGTTTGCTGAAGTTGCGGAAGACGCTAGGACTGTACACCAACTTGCGTCCAATTTATATCTTCGACGAATTACAAGCAGCTTCAAGCCTCAAGGCCGAGGTCTTAAAAGACGTGGATATTCTTTTCTTTAGGGAATTGACCAGCGGTATCTATTTCGGTGCACCAAGGGAGCGGAGTGCAGATCGGGAACGTGCCATTGATACCTTGGTCTATACCAAAATGGAGGTGGAAAGAATTGCCAGAAAAGCATTCAAAGCCGCAGAAACCCGTCGTGGTATTTTGCATTCTATAGACAAGGCCAATGTCTTGGAATCCTCAAGGCTTTGGCGGGAAACCGTTCAGGAAGTCAGCAAAGATTTTCCGAAGGTGAAGTTGAATCACATGTACGTAGACAATGCCGCTATGCAGCTGATCCGCGATCCCCGTCAATTCGATGTTATCCTTACGGGAAATATGTTTGGCGATATTCTCACGGATGAAGCTTCTCAGATTGTTGGTTCGCTAGGGATGCTTCCCTCTGCTTCTGTTGGAGATCAGGTTGGTCTTTACGAACCTATACACGGTTCTGCACCGGACATTGCCGGAAAAAATATTGCCAATCCATTGGCTACTATCCTTTCTGTTGCCTTAATGTTGGACATTGCATTCGATTTGAAAAAAGAAAGCCAAACTGTTTTTGATGCTGTAAATACGGTGTTGAAAAATGGTTTCCGGACCTATGATATTGCAGATGCGACAACCTCAGAAAATCAAATATTAGGTACAAATGAAATGGGAGAGCAGGTAATTGCTCTTATTAAAGAAACTACTGCCGTTCCGATTTGATTGTAAATGAGGAAGAGTCCTGTAGGGACGATATGCTATTGCCAGAGATAAAATCTCTGGATTTTATAAAAAAATAAATAAAAAATCATGACCGATAAAATATTCATTTTCGACACGACACTCCGGGATGGAGAACAAGTCCCAGGTTGCCAATTGTCCACAGCAGAAAAAATCCAAATCGCCATAGAACTGGAAATGCTTGGAGTAGACGTTATTGAAGCAGGGTTCCCTGTTTCCAGTCCTGGAGATTTTCAATCCGTAGTAGAAATTTCAAAAGCAGTAAAAGACCCAACAATTTGTGCCCTGACTCGTGCCGTTGAAAATGACATTAAGGTGGCAGCCGAATCGCTAAAATATGCGAAGCGAGGCCGTATCCATACCGGTATCGGAGCCTCGGATTATCATATTCAATACAAATTTAACAGTACCCGAGATAAGGTAATCGAAAGAGGGGTGAATGCTGTAAAATATGCTAAAAGTTTTGTCGAAGATGTAGAGTTTTATTGCGAAGATGCGGGTCGTGCGGATAATGTTTTTTTAGCTCAAATGGTAGAATCCGTTATTGCCGCAGGAGCAACGGTAATAAATATTCCGGATACGACGGGCTATTGTTTGCCTTCGGATTACGGGAATAAAATTAAGTTCCTGTTTGAAAATGTTTCCAATATCCATAAGGCCATTATTTCCTGTCATTGTCATAATGATTTGGGGATGGCAACAGCCAATACCTTAGCCGGAATTCAAAACGGGGCAAGGCAAGTTGAGGTGACGATTAATGGCGTAGGGGAACGTGCAGGAAATACTTCATTGGAAGAAATTGCGATGATTTTGCAAACCCATAAAGAGCTGCCATTTCATACGGATATTAATAGCAAACGCATCTATCATTTGAGTTTATTGACGTCCAAGTTGATGCGGATGCCTGTACAACCTAACAAGGCAATTGTAGGTAGAAATGCTTTCGCACATTCCTCTGGCATCCATCAAGATGGTGTTTTGAAGAATCGAGAAAATTATGAAATTATTGCGCCAGAAGATATTGGTGTTGCCAATAATGCGATTGTGCTTACGGCTCGTAGTGGAAAAGCAGCCCTGAAATATCACCTTGCTCGTTTAGGATATAACAATTTGGACGCAAAAACCTTACTTGAAGTTTATGAGCGTTTTCTCAAACTGGCCGACCAGAAAAAAGACCTTTGTGATGACGATTTGTATTTGTTAATGGAAGGAACAGGAAGGGCGATGCCAATTGAAGTAGAATACGTGCAAGTTTTGTGTGGGGATGCCGTGAAACCCGTTGCTACAATTGATTTAAAAATAAATGGAGAAGGTTTTCGTTGTAGCTCTAATGGGAATGGTCCCGTAAATGCGGCCTATCGTGCCATTGATGAATTGTTGGGAGAAAAATTGGTTGTCGAAGAATACTTAGTACAATCCATGAATGGTAGCCGAGATACGGGTAAAGTACATGTGCGCATCCGTCGGGGAGATTTTTGTTATCAAGGCTTCGGTGTAGATACAG
>JAHDGC010000399.1 GCA_020627865.1 Saprospiraceae bacterium
ACTTGTAAAACAACAAGAGCCTAATATCATAAACTTCGCTCGATGGTACCTGGCTTTAGCCTATCTGAAAACCAATAAACCAGAAATCGCAAAAAACAATCTCTATGAGATTATCATTGACCTTATTAAAACTCCAGAGGATAAAATTCGGTTGAATGCCTTAAAATTACTACCTAAAATTGGATAGCGTAACACTAATTAGCAAGCTCATTTCTCCTCAAAAAAATCCGGTTCCTTATAACAAATGAAGGAACCGGATTTTCTTATTCCTTAACTGTAATTCATCACATCGTCTCCTTCCCAACCACCACCACCCAACGCCCCGGAGTCGTAGCACTAATCGTATTATCATACATCGCCTCACAATATACAGCCGGCAAATAATAACGCCCCGGATAGGCAGCATTAAGCTGGACGCGGTATACATGTTTCTCTTTTCTGCCCAAATTAAAATAAGTATACACCCGATCATCCCGAACATCCTGATAATCCAAGGGGGAGTTTTCCGCCCCTTGCATGGCACTCATTCGGCTATTGTGAATCTCCCAACCGGACGGAAAAATTTGGGTCAAGGCCAATTCCTCATAATGCCGTCTAAGCGGATTCTCAACGGTAACTTCCACGACAAAATCCGTACCCTGCTCTATATTTTCAGGATTTATATTCTCACCTGCACCATTGGTATATCGTACAGACATTTCCAATTTATTATTAGCCGCAACTTCTTTTCCAACAAGCGGCTTCCCCGTGATAATCAAACGACCAAATAATTTTTTATTGCTTTTATTGGCAACAGAAATGGCATGTGTTCCTCCTTGCTCGCTGATATAAATCTGCGAGATAGGATTTTTACAGTTTCTATC
Organism: Saprospiraceae bacterium; assembly: GCA_020627865.1. Classification (GTDB taxonomy): domain Bacteria; phylum Bacteroidota; class Bacteroidia; order Chitinophagales; family Saprospiraceae; genus JAHDGC01. The sequence continues at coordinate 864 of JAHDGC010000399.1, forward strand.
TATTGCCCCACTACCGTCGATGGCATAACTATAATCGAAGCCTTCTTTGGCGTTCGTCTTTCCTATATATTTTGAAATCCCTAACAAGGCATAGGCAACTGTATGTGTTCCATACCACTTATCCTGACTCAACTGGTTTGCAATATCAAAAACCAACTCTCCGGAACGTTTGTCATCCATATAAGACATCGTTTCTAGAATCATCCCCTGATCCCGTAATGCACTGCCATAGGTATAGCCCAATTCCCGATAAGATTCTATTTTAGTTTCTAAGCCTTGGATAATTTTTTCTGCGACTTCCTTTTTTCCACCAACAGCGTAGGCTGCCGCCAACCGCCAGCCTGCCTTAACGGAAAGCGACTGATGTTCCATCAGGCGATTCATCGCCCCCCATTCCGGGGCGCCAGCAAGTGCCAGCGTATAAAGCCGATAAGCCTGTATCAAATCATTAGTGTTTCGGTAACCATAACGACCTCGATCATTTCTGAAAAACGACCAATTTCTGGCCATATTTTTCTGGTACTTTTCCCAGCGTTGTTTCATCATCAGGGGGAGTTCGTATCCTTTGGCTTCAGCTTCCAGTATAAAATGTCCGCCATAGTTAGTGGCCCACTCTCTTGCTTCTCTGCCTCCGGGCCAAGAACTAAATCCCCCAGACATCATCTGGAAACGTTTCAATTTTTCAATACCTGCTTTTATATTCACATCAATTTGCTCTTTTTTATTCTCCTCAATATCCAACAATACATCCGCATACAATTGTGGAAAAACACTTGATACCGTTTGCTCAAAGCAACCATGCGGATACCGGATCAAATAGTTTAACCTTCGCCCTAGATCAATAGGTGGTATACTGGACAATTCCAGCACCACATCATTCGTTCCCTCTACACCAAAAATATCAAAATCCTGCTTCCATGCCCCTCCCGGTTCCAGTTCGCCATAAACATATTCGGTAATCTCCGGGTTTGGAATCCTCACCTCAATTTCAATTTCTTCGGAGGCCTGTTCTCCTCCCCCAGTTGCCTGAATCAAGAACTTAGCGACACCGGTTTTTTCTTTCACTTTTAGGTCAAAATAAACCATTTCATCCCCAGGCTTCGAGAAGGAAACACTTTGTTTATCATTTCCTACAATATCCACTATACCACTAATTTCCTTGATGCTAACTTGTACATTTTTCACCTTGTCTTCCATGGCAAAAACATTTACCGGCAATCGTAGGGTTTCGCCTGAACCCAACACCCTCGGCAAGGTCGCGAGAATCATTAAAGGCTTCCTAACGGGACTTGTTTTTTCCACATTACCATAAGCGCCATTATCACATGCCACCACCATTGTGCGGACAGAGCCAACATAGTTAGGCATTTTGATTTCATGGCTCATTTTTTCTCCTTGATTGAGGAAAAACGGGCCAAGATGCCTTACTACTGGCTTGAAACGATTCGCCTTATTCTTGGCCGCCCCAGGATTAACTTCACCATCACCACCAATACTCAAAATGCGTTCAAGATCTCCCGGATAATTACCCAATACCTGATCATAAATATCCCAAGTATTTACGCCGAGCGCTTCCCTTGCATAAAAACTATTCCAAGGATCGGGTGTTTTAAAGCGGGTTAAATCCAACAACCCATCATCGACAACAGCAACTGTATAGGCCATTGGTCGCCCATTTTTTTCCTTGACTTCTACCGTAAAATTTTCATTAGGTTCGAGCACATCTGGCAGCGTCACCAACGGATTAAGTTTCGTTTTTTCATCTTCTATCTTGAGCGGTATAACACCATACATTCGAAGTGGCAAATCATTCTCAGCCTTCGCATGATCCTGTATCAAAGTAACGTGCGCATACACTGTTGGCACCATAGCCTCGGTGGTATAAAAAGAGAACCTATTGTCTCCAGCTTGTGCATTCACCCAATGGGTTTCTAAAACTTTATCGCCATTTTCTATAGAAATTAAACAACGAGAATGTTCACTAGCAGGAATGGTTAGATTGATCTTTTCGCCAGCATTATATACTTTTTTATCCGCATTAAAAACCAACATCGCTGCCGCATCTTTGTTTTGATTGCCTCTAGGATAACCGGTATAGAAAAAGTCTCCGGCACAATGTCCTGATTTTTCATCACAAACCCGAATCATATAACGCCCCCAATTTTCCACTTTCACATCCCAAGATGCCACCCCATTCCTACCGGTAGTAATGGTTCCTTTTTGAGCAGCACCATAATGGGTTCCAGTATTAAAACGAGAAATCTGTTCATCGGATTCCTGCCACCACCAGCGCCAATTTACCTCATATAATCCTACCGTCAAATTTTTTCCAGACAGTCGATTCCCATCGGCATCGACATTTACAAAATCAAGTTTCACATTTTTTCCTCTTGGCAACCTCTTATAGCCATACTTATCCTCGGGAAGTGCAACCCCGGCGTAGGTATCAAATGGAGAAAATGGAATGGAAAAATTATCGGTGCTAAAGTCTCCACTTTGTTCAAAAACACGGGTTTTAAAATTGGCTTTCATTTTTCCGGGAGCTGTTTCTTTCATACCCAGTTTCCAAGAAATAGCAGCGTGTCCATCTTCATCAACTTTACCCTCAAAAATAGTTTGACTCTGAGCCTTCACCTTACGCGTAGGATCATCAAAAACATAACCTTTTACGTCATCAAACTCCGTTGTCGTTCCCGCTATTTCCATTTCTATTTTTGCTTTCAGGTTTTTGGCAGCCGCACCGTGTAACCAATTGGCTTGCAAACTTCCCTTGATATACTTATTTTGTAAAACAAGTTCATCCCCACCAACATCAATGTCCATTTTCAGGCGATTGGGTTTTACCGTTTCTACTTTCAATGTTTTACTAAAGGTAGCACCACCCAATTTTACGACAGCGCGCCAATTTCCGGTAGGGGCATCCGGGCTAGTCGCACAAGGAATCGGGTAAACATTGTTGACATTTCCAGAAGTTGTTTTCTTAATTTGCAATTGTCCCCTAGCATCATACAGTTCGAATTGGATAGGATGATCTTGTGGTAAGCGCTTGGTTTTATCTTCTAAAACAAAATTCAAAAACAAAGAATCTCCCGGTCGCCAAACACCCCGCTCCCCATAGATAAACCCTTTCAAACCTTTTTGCACTTTTGTTCCGGCCACATCAAATTTACTCAACGGTAAAGCACCACCATCATTCAGCTTCAGATAACCTTGTTCTGCACCATATTTGGCAATGAGCAAGTGAGGTGTACGTGGCAAATCTCGGATGAGGGCCTGCCCCGCTACGTCAGTTTCTCCGGTAGCGATAAGTTGTTGTTCAAAATCATACAATTCCAACGCTACCCCATTCAGAGGGTTGGTATTGAGCAAATGGGAAACGGCTACAAAAAGCGATTTATCATTTCCTCTTTTGGCGATCAAACCAAGGTTGGAAGCAAAAACATTACGACAAACAAAATGATCCTTATAATAATATTCCTTTGCACAAGGTTCTTCCCGTTTATTCCAACTGTAATCATTGAAACGTCCATAAATGCCATAGTAGTCATCCCAGAAACTTTTGTAATAACCATTTTCATCCATGCGGTCTGTCTCGGAAAGCTCTTGTTCTTCAAACTCGTCATCACCACTGCATTCATAATTAATGTACGATTTTCTGAAACCCAATCGAATAGAATAAATGGCTTCAGAATCATCTTCGATCAAATCTTTAAGATCTAGGGCATAGCGTGCCCAACCACTCGAACTTGCATCTGGGTTTAGGGTTTGTAGGTCCACTTTTTTTTGCAAAATAATCCGCCCTACATTTCTGAGATTGTATTGTGAAGTGATGTCTGCATTTTGTAAAAACTGCAAGATATTGTTATTGAAAATTTTAAAAACCTCCACCTCAACCGCATTAAGACTCACGGCCTCAAAGGGAAAATACTTTTCATCCGTTCCTGGCAAGATAACCCCATCTCCTACAAGCCGGATTTGTGGTTTTAAGCTTTCGAAGAGCATTTCCCATTCGCTAGATTTTTCCAACTTCTTCTTAAAAACATTTTTTATTCCCGGATGAACCGTCAACTGCTGCGAACCATTGATATTACCATCGGGATAAATCAACAATTTATTTCCGTCATGCTCAAACCGGAGTGTTCCTTTATAATTTTTTAGGGTTACGAGACCTTTTAGATTTTGATCTTTCAAAACAGGGTCAGAAAAAAAGACAGCAATATGTCGGCTAGGATTTTGCACAACTTTTGCATCCAGCACCTTAAAATCTTTAATCGAGGGAATGGTTATCTTTTCGCTCCCCTTGACGTCAATACTTAACGGGCTACCGTTCCAGTTGATTTCTAATATACCATCCTTATCTTTCCGTTCAAGGTCTTTAATCGCAAAATGATGGTTCCGGCCATTTCCAGAATGTGTCCACTCTACTTTTTTCTTGGCATCATTAAAAAATACCTTCAACAATTTTTCGGCATCTTCCCCATCCATCGTATCCGAAGTTTTGAGTAAGCCCTCGACCATTTGTAATTTATGGTCGTCCCCATTTTGGGTTTGCACACCAGCTATATCAATATAAAAACTTTGCTGTTTGATTTTAAAATTAAACTCAAAACTCCGCAAGGCTTCTGGTAAGTTTTCTATCAGTTGCCCCAGCTGAACCGAGGCCAGATAGGATTGCCCCGCCTTGAAATTTTCAGTAGGGCGAAAAGAGAGTGCTTGCTCATTTTCCCAAATCGCTACACCGTCAACAGATGGCTGGAGTGAAAAAACACCTTTTTTCACAGGCTGACCGATTTCCTCTTTCATGACAACCTTACGGGTAAAGCGAACCTTAATGGCATCAGTTTTGGCAATTGTTCCGGCAGTATACGCATATATATAGTTCTGGATATTGGGCGGGAGGCTTTTAGCTTTATATTCTTTTTTGCAAGAAAGGCCCAACAACAAAAGCATTAAAACTGATAATAATGCAAATAGCTTGATACGAACAGGTGATAATACGGGATGGTTCATAAGTGTTGTTTTATTGTCAAAGCTACTGGTTTGTTTAAAATTGGCCAGTATTTTTGGGCTTTATACGAGGGAATCTCTGTTTTCACCGCAAAAGATAATCATATTATATCTTCAAGGAAAGTTTTTTTTGGAAAAACTTCCTATCCGTTTGATTGCTACCCTATAAATTTATAAATTACCGCAAAAAATAATGGCATGACAGATTTTCTCCCACTATTTCCACTGAAACTTATTGTTTTCCCCGGAGAACAAGTGAACCTTCATATCTTTGAACCTCGGTATCGGCAACTGATCCGAGAAGTTGAACAGAATAAGACGACCTTTGGTATTCCGGCTTTTATTGACAACAAAGTCATGGAAGTGGGAACAGAAATTTCTTTGCTTGAAATAAAACGAAAACATCCAAACGGCAACATTGATGTTTGTACAGAGGGCATTGGACGTTTTAAAATTAAGGAATTTTACAAAGTGGCTCCGGGTAAACTATATGCAGGCGCGGACATAGATAGGCTGCCCACAGAACACAAAAGCAATTTTGATATTAACGAAGAAATCTTGAAAAACCTTGTGGTGCTATTTGATATTCTGAATATACAAAAAGATGTTCCCGTAAATACGCCCGATTTCAATTGTTTCCATGTTGCTCATCAATCCGGTTTTTCTATTGAACAAGAATATGAATTTTTATGCCTAGAGACAGAAGCCCAAAGACAGGAATATTTATTGCTCCACCTCAAGCGCCTAATCCCTGTCGTTAGAGAAATGGAAAGGCTAAAGATGCGCTCCCAGATGAATGGCCATTTTAAAAATGTCATCCCTCCTGAACTATAATGTTTTTTATAAAAAACACCATACAAATTTTTATATTACCAAAAACATCATATCTTTACCTTGCCTTTGAAAGTATCATAAGTTTTGGTCCAACAGTATTTATATT
>JAHDGC010000400.1 GCA_020627865.1 Saprospiraceae bacterium
ATTAGGATATTTTTTTATATTTGTTTACCAAGAGAAAATTAATTCGTCGGAATTATGAATTTACACGAATATCAGGGCAAGGAATTGCTCAAATCTTACGGGGTTGCGATTCAAAATGGCATTGTTGCCGAAACTGTAGAACAAGCCGTTGAGGCATTCAAAACCCTACAAGAAGAAACCGGTACCAAGTTTGGGGTCGTGAAAGCTCAAATCCATGCTGGTGGCCGAGGAAAAGGAGGTGGAGTGAAGCTTGCCAAAAATATGGATGAGTTGAAGGAACATGCTGGGAATATTCTCGGAATGATGTTAAAAACACCGCAAACACCAGGTGGATTAGATGGGCCAGGAAAGTTGGTGCGAAAAGTTTTGATCGGAGAAGATGTATATGCCCCAGATTTTGATGCGTGTAAAGAATTTTATATCTCCGTCTTGATGGATAGGGAACGCAAGCAAAATGTTATTGTTTATTCTACCGAAGGGGGAATGGACATTGAGGAAGTTGCAGAGAAGACGCCACATTTGGTGAAGAAAGAATATATTGATCCAATGTTGGGGATGCAGCCTTTTCAAATGAGAAAGATTGCCTTTAACTTGGGGTTGAGTGGAAAAGCTTTCAAGGAGATGGCTAAGTTTATCGCTTCTTTGTATAAAGCTTTTGTGGGGGCAGATGCTTCTATGTTTGAAATTAATCCTGCCTTAAGAACAGGAGATGATAGGATTGTTGCCGTAGATTGCAAGGTTTCGCTTGATGATAATGCCTTGTTCCGGCATCCTGATTTGGCGGCACAAAGAGATACGGATGAAGAAGATCCGACTGAGGTAGAGGCTAAAAGTTACGGGTTGAATTTCGTTAACCTTGATGGTAATGTTGGCTGCATGGTGAATGGTGCAGGTTTGGCAATGGCTACAATGGACATCATTAAGCTTTCGGGTGGAGAACCGGCCAATTTCCTTGATGTTGGGGGGACAGCAGATGCGGCGAGGGTAGAGCAGGCATTTAGAATTATTCTCAGGGATCCAAACGTAAAAGCCATACTAATAAATATCTTTGGTGGTATCGTTCGGTGTGATCGGGTAGCACAAGGTGTTGTCGATGCTTACAAAAACATGGGTAATATTAATGTTCCAATCATCGTAAGATTGCAGGGAACGAATGCCGATATTGCCAAGAAGATTATTGATGAGTCGGGCCTAGAAGTGCGTTCGGCAATTTTGCTCCAGGAAGCTGCTGACCTGGTAAAAAAAGTAGTGGCCAATTAATACGGACTGATTTTAAAGCATTATATTTTGGGTTCATGGTTGTATAATCGTGAACCCATTTATATTTATACACTTTTTATATCTTTGTATCCTGCATATTGCTCATCCTTTTGTTATTTACTATGTGGGAGAAATTATTTTACGGGATTATATTCGGTGTTTTTTTCGTAACTGTTGGTTCTGCCCAACAAGTTGTTAGGGTGCAAGTAGATGACAATAATAAATTGATAGACTTTGAAAGTATAATGTTATTAGAGGATAGTTTGTGTGCCCTCACACTGGAAAATGTAGTCTTGTTGAATGATCGTTTTTATCCTGCAACACTCAGCAGTCGGGTGGATGATCCAGCTAAATGCCATTGGGCTAAGTTTACGATTTCGGCAGAGGGATTTCAGGGTAAATCATTTTTATTGGAAGTGCTGGATCCCAAAACCAGTATGCTGGATTTTTATTATCAAACAGAGCACAGTACTTACCGCGCCATTAAATTGGGGAGCCATTATCCGTTTCATTTACGTCCGTTTCAACATAAAAATTTCATTTTTCAGTTACCTGAACTAAAACAGTCTACTGATTTCTTAGTGAAGATAAAATCAGAAAATCGGGTACCGTTTTTATTTAAAATCCGCTCCTTCAAATCTTTTTCGGGTTATGCAGTCGTGGAGTATTTTATGTTAGGCCTTTTTTATGGCACACTAGGGATCATGGCCATTTATAACTTGCTCCTTTTCTTTACTGTTGGAGAGAAATTTTACCTCTATTTTGTTTTGTATGTCTTGAGTGGCATTATGATGTCCTTTTCTGAGGATGGTTTGGGGTTCCAATTCGTTTGGCCAAGTTATCCTGTTTTCAATCAATGTGTTATTCTGTATAGCCCGCTACTCTTCATGGTTTGTTTTTGTATTTATGCCGCCTCATTTCTGGAGTTAAAAGTGCGGATGCCTGCCGTGTTCAAGACTTTATTTTGGGTGACAATATTTTGTGTGGTTTATTATTTTATAAACCTACAATTTATCTCGAATGATTGGTATTTCCCCATCTATATTGTTCCATTTTTTATTATTTTTTATGCTACTGCAAAATCTTCTTTGGAGGGATTCAAGCCCGCACAAATTTTTCTGGTTGCCTTTAGCTTAGTTTTAATCGGTCTGATTATTACCCTGATTAGAAGAAATGTTTATTTCGCTTGGGATAACATCTTGTTCGTTTATATCCTTTATATTGCAATGTTGATAGAGATTGTGCTACTTTCTTATGCGCAGGCCGAGAAGTTTAAATTCATCAAAGATGCCAAAGAGAAAGCACAAGAGAAATCTATTAACCAACTTAAGGAACTCAATGTAATCAAAGATAAAATCAATGAAGAAATAGAGCAACAGGTCGTTCAGAAGACGGGTGAAGTTATTGCACAAAATAAAATTATTGAACAACAAAATAATGAACTCTATCAAGCCAATCAGAAACTCAAAACACAGGCCGAAGAAATTGCCAGAATCAACAAGTTACTGGATAAGGAAAACGAAGAATTGAAATTCAATGTTAAGGAACTCAGCAAAGCAAGGGTGTTTGCCAAAGAAGTCGACTTCATGGAGTTTAAAACTATTTTCCCCGATGATGAAACTTGCTATGCCTACCTTGCCAAACTGAAATGGGAAAATGGCTATGCTTGTGCAAAATGCAACCATACTCGATTCTCAGATGGTAAAACAAGTTTTTCCAAAAGATGCAGCAAGTGTGGTTATACGGAGTCAGCGACTACCGGAACCCTCTTTTACCGCGTCCATTTTCCCATTCTCAAAGGCTTTTACATGTTGTTCTTGGTTTATGCAAATAATGGTAAAATCACTTCGGCAGAACTATCCAGAATTTTGGACTTACGCCAAAACACTTGCTGGAAGTTTAGCAAAAAAATCAAGGAGAAGCTTAATTCTGGGAAAAGTAAAAAACCTAATCATACTGAGCAAAAAGGCTGGGCATCCCTGATCTTAAATTCATAGTATAGTGGTTGCTATGATTAAGATGTGGCCACATAATGCACTCATTTCTTTATATCTCACAATTTATTCTTGTTTTCTAGCCTGAAATCTAAATATTTTTTATGCGCCAAAGTAATATAGTGTAGCCCACCTAAAAAAAGGTGCAATACTTGATAATTCAAGGGTTTATCTTTCCCTGCTACTTGTGATTTATGTGCAAAAAAAAATCGTAATACATTGTAAGTCAGTAATTTATAGTGAAAATAGTTCCTGAAATATTTTGTAATATCAGGACTTGTTGTGAACTTTGTAGTGAAAATGTGCCTAATTAATCGTATGTCCAGCATTACAATTTTTTAACTACGGTTTAGGTCTAACTTATGCTCAAAAGTTAAATTATGATTATACAACTGCTACTTACTGAAAAACTAAGTTACCATTATCGACATATACCCGACACTTCGAGGAGAGATGTGACGGGGCCGTCGCAAAACTAGATACCAAAGAAACTTTTTTGGTGCCCGTTGCGAATGCGTCAGAAGGTTTGCAAGGCAGGGTAGCGGGCGTAAATGTAACAATATTAATTTACCTTTTTATTGGACTTATTGTAGACTGGCTGGAAGTTTATTGTTAAATTTCCAGCCCTTTTTTAAAATGCTTGCCAAGAAAAATAATATAGTTTTAGCTTTTTATATACTCCTGCTGGTTTTCGGGGCGTGTAAAGTCACTCCCGAAAATACAGCGGGGATAACCTTGTTTTATACCTTGCCTAATGAAAAAATATTTAGCCAAATGTGCATTTATTGACTTTATGGAGCTGGAAATAAATAATGTACGCAAAATTTTTGCCAGTTCCCTTAATTTGCCTTATCGTATTCAAAGTCTGTTTTTTTATGAAAAAGAAATTGGGTATAGACAACTAAAAATAATAATAAAACCTATTTGCAAAGGATGTAAAATCATGGGTGCCTGATGGTAAAAATATCGCCGGAAATATACTACCTTTAACAAAGAAAAATACCATAAATAAAATTGGGCTTATCTTAGGGAAATGGTCGCTCGGTAATTTTAATAATAAACAGAAATAAGAAAACGTGGACTTACATATTATTGACATTAGCATAATTATCATTTACTTATTGCTAACGATAGGCATCGGTTTTTGGGTATCCCGCAAAGCATCAAAAAATCTAGAAGCTTATTTTCTAGGGGGGAATACCTTACCTTGGTATGTCCTTGGTATTTCTAACGCCAGCGGCATGTTTGACATTGCCGGAACCATGTGGTTGGTTTATTTGCTTTTTGTATACGGACTTAAGAGTGTCTGGATTCCTTGGCTATGGCCAGTTTTTAATCAAGTCTTTCTAATGGTTTTTCTTTCCATCTGGATGCGTCGATCTAATGTTATGACGGGGGCAGAATGGATCAAAACCCGCTTTGGAGAAAGCAAAGGAGCGACACTTTCCCATTTCATTGTAGTCATCTTTGCCCTCATCAGTGTCATTGGTTTTCTAGCTTACAGTTTTAAAGGAATCGGAAAATTTTCTTCTACTTTTTTACCTTGGGTACTTTCCAATGATCCCGCCACAAATGTCAATCTTTATGCCTTGATCTTTATGGGCATCACGACGCTGTATGTCGTCAAAGGAGGTATGTTCAGCGTGGTGTTTACAGAAGTCCTTCAGTTTTTTGTAATGACCTTTGCCTCCATTGCTGTTGGGATAATCGCCATGAACACCGTATCGCCAGAAATGCTAGCAGATAATATTCCTTCAGGTTGGAAAGACATTAGTTTTGGCTGGGAACTGGGTTTAGATTGGTCGAATTATATCACTTCCGTGAATGATAAAATATTGGAAGACGGGTATTCCTTGTTCACGATTTTCTTTATGATGATTTTATTCAAAGGCATCTTTATCAGTTTGGCTGGGCCAGCACCCAATTACGATATGCAAAGAATCCTTTCTACCAAAAGTCCGAAAGAAGCGGCCAAGATGAGTTGGTTTGTAAACGTGGCTTTAATCTTCCCGCGCTATATGTTGATTGGCGGTTTAACCATCCTTGCCCTTGCTTTTTTCAGTGATGATTTAAATAAAATGGGGACTGACATCGACTTTGAATTAATTCTTCCTTTTGCCATGAAAAATTTTATCCCCGTAGGCTTATTGGGCATCCTGATGGCAGGTTTACTTTCCGCCTTTATGTCAACTTTTGCCGCTACGGTAAATGCGGCTCCAGCCTATCTGGTCAATGACATTTATAAAAAATACTTGAACAAAGATGCCTCTGACAAACACTATATTTCCCTCAGTTATTTAGTTTCCTTTTTAGTAGTAGCTGTCGGAATCGCCTTCGGCTTCATTGCAGACTCCATAGATTCTATTATCCATTGGATCGTCGCAGCACTCTGGGGCGGCTACACCGCATCCAACATCCTAAAATGGTACTGGTGGCGGTTCAATGCATACGGTTACTTTTGGGGAATGGTGTCCGGTATCGGAGCAGCATTGGTCTTGCCCATTCTTTTTCCAGAGTTATCAGCACTCAACAGTTTCCCTTTGATCTTTATCATCTCCATCATAGGCTGCGTTGTTGCTACATTGTTATATCCTCCAGATGACGAAAAAGTTCTCATGGAATTTTATCGCAACGTGCGCCCTTGGGGTTTTTGGAAACCTATCGAAGAAAAGGTGTCAGCAGCATATCCTGATTTTCAAAAAAATACTCATTTCCTTAGAGATATGTTTAACGTTACTATTGGTATCATTTGGCAAACTAGTTTGGTTGCTTTACCCATCTTTCTAGTCATCAGATACTGGTCGGCTTTTTTCCCTTGTTTGCTTGTAGTTGCAGTAACGAGCATCATTTTGAAGTTTATGTGGTGGGATAAGTTGGAGGATGGGTGATCGCTCAAAGCTACTTGGTTAGCCTCAAACTAAGTAGCTTTTGAAAATAAGGCCTCAGTTTTTTCTTGTTAATTGACTCCTCAATCTTGTTGATTGGCATCCCAACTCCGTTAATTGGTACCCCAATCTTGCTAATTTATCTTCGAATCTCGCTGATTTCTATTTAATTTCTGTGGATTGGCATCCCAATTCCATTAATAGACATCCCAATCTCGCTGATTGGTATTAGAATCTCTCTGATTGGCACATGAATCCCGCTAATTCTCCTTAGAGTGTTGTTGATTGTTGTTTAATTCTTGTTGATTTACACTCTAATTATGAATTGATATTGCCTGGCACAATCTTATTTTTTACCAACTTCCTCCACCAATTGCTTATATGTCGCACTTGGCACCCATTCATATGCCTGTTTCGCTTTAGCCACCGCATTTTCATAGTCTTCATTTTGGTGAAATTTCTTGGCCCATTGCTCATAAACATTCGCCAGATAGTTTCTATAAAAGGGATTGCCAGATCGCTCTAAGGCGGTTTGGTAGCAGCTTACGGCTTTGGTGTAATAGTCATTAAAGGTGTCGGGATTGTTGTCGTTGGATGCTTTTATTCTTAGATAGATGCCGAAAGATTCTAGTTGTTGTGTGGTAGCCGTTT
>JAHDGC010000401.1 GCA_020627865.1 Saprospiraceae bacterium
ACAATCATGTTTTTCATAAGCTATACTTATACTATCAGCAAATGCAAGATACTTAGGAAGTCTACTCTTAAGATCAAGAAACTTTTCTCCAAAATTATCTTCCACTAAACCCTGTAACATTGGATTATTTCCGCCTAATTCTATCAATTTAATATATCCATAGTAATAATAATAACATCCAATTCCCATATCCAATTTATCAATAAACTCACCACTTTCACCATATAGACTACCCATTTTTTTTATCCCTCTTTCAATATTTTTAAGTTCCTTGGATTCAATACAATCAATTAATTTATCTGTAACAATTTTTTTTTCAAAAAAGCCCTTCGTACATTCTTCTTCACATGGAGATTGTGCAATACCTAACGATTTAAAGAAAACCAATACAACAAAAGTTATAATTATTCTCATTTTTGTTTGATTTTAGAATTATCAATAAACGGGGGACATTTAGAAATTTGCTAGGCCAGCTAACTTCTTATTAAAAAACTAACACCTTATTTCACAAGAAAACCTTACAATCGGACAGTTAACACAAGCTATTGTTATGTAAATATAATAATAAATCATAAATTACCACTATGTAATAGAATAATTTGAACGCCTAACATACATAGAGACAATGCAAAACATTTACAAAAAAACAAAAAAACAACATTGTCAACTGATTATGCATAAATAATAAATTCAATTTACTACAGCAAGCCATTCAGCCTAATTCGTCATACACTTTAATAATTTATAAAAATTTAATATTTTTATGGTTTATTTTGTTAGCCCATAAAACAACCAACATATACACATATAACATTTTGATATAAAATATTATATCTAGCTCATAAAAATTATCTTCCCATGAAAAACCTCCTAAAACAAATCACCCTCAAAAGACTCTTAGGCCTCGTCTTGATTTACATTACCATCAGGTTAGTCCACTTTGCCTATGGCGAGATCAAAGAATATATCCGCATTGCCAACCTTAAAGATACCGCATCGCCAAATGTTCAAATGCTGGAAAACTTTGCCGATATAAAATCGTTGAATAGGAAACGGACAGTCAATATTTATCTGCCAGCCGAACATGATAAGTCTGAAAATCGCTATCCTGTAATTTATATGTTGGATGGAGAGAATTTATTTAGTGAAAAAGTATCCGGGGGAGATGAGTGGGAGGTGGATGAGGTTATTGATAAGGCTGTTGCCAATGGTCATTCGGGGGCGATTGTGGTTGCTCTTGAAGATGCGGATGAAAATCGAGGTACGGAGTACACACCTTTTGATCCGGAAACGGGGAAAGATGCGGATGGGGTGAAGTTGCTGGATTATATCGCTTATGAATTAAAACCAATTATTGATGCTACGTATAAAACAAAGCCAGAAAGGGAGCATACGGGCATCATTGGGGCATCACTCGGTGGTATCATGTCGCTTTATGCACTAACGAAATATCAGGAAACATTCGGCCGAGCAGGTATCTTTTCTCCCTCGCTTTGGAAATCTGATCGCTTTTACACCTTGCCGGAAAAAATTGCATCTTGGGAAGGGATGCGGGTGTTTATTGCTGTTGGGGATCAGGAGGGCTTTATGGATGATGATGCCAAAAAATTGTATCAAAAATTTTTAGATGCTGGTATTCCTCAAGAACAAATCCGGCTGAGTATTGAGGAGGGTTTTGGGCATCGGCACCCAACTTGGCGACAAGCATTTAGTAAGGCATTTCCATGGATAGTGAATCAATAACAGGAAGCAAACTGAAAGCCATTTTTATAAAAATGATTGACATGGAAAATAAGAATTTTTATCCGATTCAATATATCGAACCTGTAACATTAGCGGATGGTACGATCATTCAACTTCGCCCGATTCATCCTGCTGATGGACAAAAAGCACTGTCTTTTAAAGACAAACTGTCTACAGAAAGTTTATACAATCGTTTTCTTGGGCTAGCACCTAAAATTACAACAGAACTGGTTAATCGATTGACGCTACTGGATTATTCTCAGGAAATGGCAATTGTAGCAGAAATACCAAAGGAAAGTAAAAAGGAAAAGGAGGTTATTGCTGTGGCGAGACTCGCGAAAGTTCAAGCATACGAAGCGGAGTTTGCGATCATCATCATTGATGCTTGGCAAGGAAAAGGACTTGGGTTGATTATGACGAATCATATGATTAGTATAGCCAAAGATATGGGCTTCCAGAAAATTTCGGCTTGGTTCTTTTCCGACAATTCAAAAATGGCAGATATTTTCATAGAAAAAGGTTTTGTCATAAAACAACTAGAACAAGGGATGGATTATGCAGAATTGTTGTTATAACACCTTTAAAAGCAGCAAGACTATCACCTCAAAACAATATATCTACAAGATCAATATTTCCCCAACTGCTCCAAGAATCTATCCCGAAACACACCCGGACGGGTAGCCAGTTTTTTGCCGTTCACCAAAGTAATAACACCACCATCCAGTCGAGAGTAAGAAGCCACTTGATTCATGTTTACAATATGTGATCTGCTGCTCCTACAGAACTTTGCTTCGGGGAGTTTTTCATAAATCTTACCTAAAGTTTTTATGATATAAAGTGGCTTTTCTTTGCTCAGTAAATGAATATAAGCAGCGTTGTTATCAGCCTGACAGTACATAATATCATCAACATCCAACAAGATAAAACCGTTGGTATCTGGCAACTTAATTTTGGTAATTTCTTCACTCGTTTTTTGAGCATCATTTATTTTCGCCCATACTTTATGCACCGCATCTTTAAGTTCTTCGAGTGAGAAAGGTTTCAAAAGATAATCTATTGCACCCGCCTTTATGGCTTTGATACCATACTCTTCATGTGCCGTTGTAAAAATAGTTTCAAAAGGAATATGCCGCACGCTCGACAACACATCAAAGCCATGCATACCGCCCAACTCTATGTCCATAAAAACCAAATCGGGGCGTTTCTCTGCAATGGATTGAATGGCAGCTTTGCCTGTAGGGCATTTATCCAAGATCTCAATATTGGGACAAAAATCGGTGAGCATCGCGACAATTTTATCCATTCCTTTTTTTTCGTCCTCTACAATGATAGCTTTGATTTTGTTCATTTTTATTTTAAATTTTTGGGTAAAATAATAAAGACTTTCGTGCCATCCGGATTTCCGTTATCATCATACATATCTTCCACATCAAAGGTTGCCCCTTTTGTATTGCCAATCAGCCTAATCCGATCTTCGGTAATCTTCATAGAATACGATTTCCGATCTACGGAAGAATTTTGTTGTAACAATTTTGATTTAACTCGACCAATCCCATCATCCTCCACAACACAAACGAGTTGGTCTTCCTTATTGGATTGAAAAGTGATGGCAATTTTACCGACCGTTTCTTTTGGTTGCACACCATGAAGAACAGCATTTTCTACAAAAGGTTGGATCAACATTGGAGGAACAAAAATTTGCTCAAGATCCAGTTTCTCATCTATATTTAGCTCAAAGGAAAGTTCATCTTCAAAACGCATTTTTTCCAGACTCAGGTAATAGGACAGGGTTTCGATTTCTTTTTTTAATGGAATAAGTGTCTTTTCCGTATTGGCCAACACTAGTCTTGATAGCTTGGCAAACTGTACAAGATATTTAGATGCCTCCGCCTTATTATTGGTATAAATCATGGAGTCAATAGCATTCAACGTATTGGAAATAAAGTGCGGATTCATTCGGGCACCCAAGGCTTGTATTTGGGCTTCCTGTTTTTCCATCTGAGCTTCTTTTGTCTCCATCTTACTTTTAAAACTTTGGATCAGTTGCCGCTGATAAAACCAAAAGAAAAAGGATAGTAAGCCCAACAATCCACACGCCCCTATTAAAACAAGCTGATTTCTCTGCTCCTGATCTGCCTTCGCCTGAATCTGTTTCACAAATTTTTCTTTTTCCTTAAGCGCTTCCACAACAACATCCTCCCGATCACCCAAAACCCCTTCATAGGCCTTCGCAACATCTTGAAACAGGCTATCACAAGTATCCATAATTTCACAAACGATCATCTTTGAACCAAGATAAACACCAAGACAATAAGCATTTCCTTCCAGCTTGCTTTGCACAATGGCTTTCTTAAAAAAATCATGGGCAACATTTACATCACCGCGAGCAACATAAGCATCTCCAAGTCGGTTTAGCGCATCACAAATATTTTGGTCTCCCAACAGCGTCAAGCCCTTATTTAAATTCACGACACCTTCCTCCCACCATTTTTCATCCTTTGTATTTCTGTATTGATTCACACAAAAAGAACCATAGCGCAAATAGGTTCGCTTCAATGCATTTTTATTGTTGGTTTCTTCATAAATATTTATAGCTTTTTCAAAATAATGCACCTTGAGACTGTCTTTTGCAAAAAGGCCTTTATTCAAACTCACCCTCGCCAATCCCGTAGCATCTTTATGCTCCTCAAAAATAGCTGCTGCCTTATTCCATATGATCATAGACAATTCAGGTTGGGACATATAAAAGATAGAAGCTTCGGTATTGAACAGATGTCCCAATAAGCTTTTATCGCCCTCCTTAAGTTCCCCGAGTTGTTCATATAACGTGATCGCTTTTTGAATATATTTTTGAGCAAGTTCCTTTTTTCTAATATCTCCTTGTTGGTGTTGGTTACTCTGAAAATCAAGGATAGCGGCCATCAATTCCCAACAACGGATGAGCCAAATATCTTCTCCTAATTCCTCAAAAATCTGGGCAGCAATTTCAGCATTGGAAAGCAACAACTCTAGATTATGGGTATAAACATTCTCATTTAGCTTGATGGAAGACAACCAGAAATAACTTTGCCCTTGCCAAAATATTTTTTTTGTTTTCTGTGATAAATCAAGTGCCGCTTCTGCATAATTTATCGCCAAAGCACTATTTTCATATTGTAATGCTTCTGCCTTTTGCAATAACAAATTAAGCTTCTCTTCATCATTTTTCCGTTCAAAATCAGCATCAGTATATTCTGGCAAGGACACAGCATCCAAAAAGTGTACATCTTGTTGCAGATTAGCGTACAAAAATGCTCCTTGCATCATACAGAGCAAGAAGAGAAAGGCCAGTATTATTTTATTATATGCAAACATGAATGGAGGGATTTCAATAATTTGAATTACAAATACGTTTTGTGATACCTGCCAAACAGGCCTGAGTGACTTGTACATTCAATCAAAACATACAAGCCAATTTTTTACACCAATCTAGATTACAACTTTCTAATAATTTTCCTGTTCCCAATCTTCTATTAAGGAAATCGCCTGCTCCACTACATGCTTAAGGGCTTCATTATCCTGCGGGTCTTCTTCACAAAGCTTATCTAAATTCAGTTTTTTTCTAAAGAAAACAGACCCTTTTATTATACTGATGCCTCTCGTCATAGGGCGCTCCTGTTGTCCAGACTGATCCTGTAACTTCCCCAACCGCTCCACCATATCTTTAATGGCCTGTAATTGTTCCGGATCAGAAATGCAGTCTAGCCTTTTCGTAATTTCTTGTTTTAATGCTGTAATATCAGACATTTTAAAAAATATTGTTGTTGATAAATAGTCGTTCAAAGTGGTCATACTGGAAAGTAAGAATACAAACCCTATATACAATCAAGGCGGTTATCTTTCCAAACATTAAATATATGAGTAAAATCTCCAAAAGCCGTAATTGTTCTTTACTTATTTGTAAATATTCGTAAAACTTGTAACAGAAACAAGACCCAAAAAGGGAATTGGGGTTTTCAAAAAGGGAATAGCTTATCCGGATTTAGGGATTGTGAGAAGTAAGTTTTTAACAAAAACAGCAAAGTTGAAACGCTACAACTCATCAGCAACGCTATACTTTTCCCATCCCCTTGATTCCCTAAACGGTATCCCATACTTCCCTCACTCCCCCTTTTTACCGATCCCAAATCGCTATATATTTGTACTGTAATTGAAAACAAAACCTAAAATCAGGGTTTCAAAAAGGGTTTAACAAAAAAATATATCAAAACCGGACGTACTAAGGAATGGTAACAAAACGATTGCCCAATTGAATGTAGGATTAGACGAACAACTGTGATGAAAACAAACTTTCCGGAAACGGGTGGCTTTTCAACATTAAAAAAAGCTACGACAGGAATCACCGTCACTTGATGGTGGTTCTTTTTTTATTGGTCTCGGTGTTTTGTCATCATTTTTGTTTTGTAATAAAAAGACCTATCCTTTGAAATGTTAGCATGTCATAAACATGACGGAATGTTGTATACATGGCGGTACTGCGTATCCTCCCAGAGATTATCACAAGAAAAATTAAAAAAACACCTATTCTTCGTTAGATGTTCGATCATTTCAACTGTTTTTAATCTATAGAAGTTGTAATACATTATAAAATACCATATATTTAGGCAAAACTTATATTCCCACTTCTTTCTTCTTACCCAAAGATAAGTACACAAAAACACTTCGACTTTAGAGAGTTGGCAATTAATAACGGTTCATCTCCATATTTATAGATATAATATATTATTAAAATACGTTTAACTTACTTTACTTAGAAATTGATTAATGACAAATGGTGCCGGTACGCTGTACCTCTAAACTTATTCATTTTTACTACAAATAGAGTCGGAACTACGTCCCTCTTAATAGCTCCAGAGGCTTGTCCGGCTGAAAGACGGGAGCAACACCATTTGTAGAATTATAATAGGAAACCATTATTAAGCCTGCCTGGCAAGTCACGCAGACAGGGTGCAGAGCACCGCATGTGCATCAAGTTAAAAAAAGATAATATGAAGAAATAATTTGGAAA
>JAHDGC010000402.1:0-6195 GCA_020627865.1 Saprospiraceae bacterium
ACGGCCAAACACCAGTAACATTAGGCGCTGGGAACTCGGATAATATTACCATTACCACCAGTCATACCAACGGTGCTTATAGCCCTACGAATACCATTGACGGACAAGGATTTCTGGCTAATCTCGAAGCCACTTCCCGTTTTCTGGGGCAAGCAACGCTCGGGGTAAATTATGATGAATTGGTTGCTGCCAGCCAATTGAGTTACACCGAATGGCTAGACCAACAGTTTGCCACAACGGGTATTTATAGTATAGAACAACGGACAAGAGCAATTACCCAGATGGCTGTAGACTCTACCTACACTATGGGCGGAGATCCCAATGATGTTGCCCCACGCCGATGGTACTGGCACACTGCTTGGTGGGATTATACGATGAACTCCCCTGACCTTTTGCGCAATCGGGTTGCTTTGGCCTTGAGCGAGATTTTCGTTATTTCGGAAAAAAGTGTTTTGGAAGATCGCCCACTGGCATTGGCCAATTATTACGATATGCTGCTCAATAACGCTTTTGGTAATTTCCGAGACTTGATCGAGGATGTTACCTATCATCCAGCAATGGGGGTTTACCTTACCCACATGAATAACCCGAAGTCTGACCCTTTGTATTTCCGGTTTCCGGACGAGAACTACGCTCGGGAGATTATGCAACTTTTCACTATAGGGCTTTATGAGTTGAATCTTGATGGCACCAGGAAAACCGATGCTGATGGCAACTTTATCCCGACTTATGACAATGTTGCCATTCAGGAGTTTTCAAAAGTATTTACTGGCTTTACTTGGGGAGATGCTTTTGCTTTTGGACAAAACCCAAATAGTCGATTCAGCTACCTAGTTCCTATGCAGGTTTTTGACAGTTGGCACGAATCAGGCCCAAAGTATTTGTTGAATAACTTTATCGTTCCTGATCGTGATCCTGTAGATGGAAATGCTGATATTTCAGATGCATTGGACAACCTTTTTAACCATCCGAATGTTGGCCCGTTTATCGCTTATCGGCTGATTCAACGTTTGGTAAAATCTAATCCATCTCCGGATTATGTTGCCCGTGTGGCTACGGCATTCAATGACAACGGACAAGGGGTAAGGGGGGATATGATGGCCGTTATCAAGGCTGTCTTGCTGGATGATGAAGCTCGGAATTGCAATGCGGCAACCGATCCACTTGGCGGAATGTTGCGGGAACCTATGGTCAGGTATGCACAAGTGTGTCGGGCTTTTAATGCCTATGTTGGTTTTGGTTTTTACAGAAATTACATGGAGACTTTTTACCAATCTACCGCACAGCGGCCACTCGCTTCTCCGAGTGTTTTCAATTTTTTTCAAACAGATTATCAACCACTCGGTGTGATGGAAGAAGCCAATTTGGTAGGCCCTGAATTTCAGATTACCAATACGGTTACGGTTTCCGGTTATGCGAATATGTTGCACGATTGGATTTATGATGAATATCCGATGCAATATTGGGATTTCTTTGGTGATGAAACCTATTCAGAAGATAAAATTGTCCGGTTGGATTTAACGGCAGAGTTGGCGATGGGAGATGATGAAAATTTGAGCAATCTTATCGAACGGCTCAACCTTGTTTTCCTGCATGGCAATCTTAGCAGGGAATCGAGGAATACCATCTATGAAGCAGTCTCACAACTTCCGGCCAGTTCCGAATTTGAAATCGGTCTACGGGCTAAATTATGTATTTATCTGATTTTAATTTCTCCGGATTATATGATTATGAATTAAAAAAACTATACCACAAATGTGTAATAAAATATCAAGAAGAAAATTTTTAGGACAAGCGGGTTGCGCAGCCTTAGGATCTGCCACTTACCTGACTTCCTTGGC
The DNA here is from genome assembly GCA_020627865.1 of Saprospiraceae bacterium. Taxonomy (GTDB): domain Bacteria; phylum Bacteroidota; class Bacteroidia; order Chitinophagales; family Saprospiraceae; genus JAHDGC01. Next base: position 1,842 of record JAHDGC010000402.1, read on the forward strand.
CAATATGGAACTCATTAATGCTTTGTCCAGATCAAACTCTAGTACTTCTGGGGACTACAAGGCACTTGTATGCATACTGTTGGCCGGAGGATGCGACTCCTACAATATGGTGGTACCTAGAGGAGATAACGAGTATAACGAATATGCCATTACCCGCTCTACTCTAGCCCTAAACCAACAAAATTTATTACCCATTACGCCACTAACGTCTGATGGCAAATCCTACGGACTACACCCCAGCATGGGTACTTGCCAAAACCTTTTCGATCAGGGCAAGCTGGCGATCTTATCCAATGTAGGTACCTTGGTAGAACCTGTTGCCAACAACACGGAATTATACAACAAGACTCTTCCGTTAGGGTTATTTTCCCATTCGGATCAAATTCAACAATGGCAAACTTCTGTCCCACAAAGTCGAGAGTCTATTGGTTGGGGAGGCCGGATGGCGGACATTCTGAAAAGCATGAATGCCAACCAGTCTATCTCCATGAACATTTCCCTTTCCGGAAGGAATGTCTTCCAATCAGGGAATACCATTATGGATTTCTCCATTAACAATTATGGCAACGGAGTAGAAAGTATCCAGCAATATGCACCCTGGTATGGTCAGTCCGGTATTACTCATCAACTTCGGGAAGACGCCATCGAGTCCATGAATACACAGGTGCATCAAAATTTATTGAAAGAAACGTATGGCTCCTTGAGTAAGCAAAGCTTTGATACCATAGATAGCTTTTCACAAGCATTGTCCAACATAAGTCCTTTCGCTACGGCCTTCTCGGAAGAATGGTTGTCCTATGACTTGGCGATGGTGGCCAAAACGATTGCAGCGCGTGAAGAATTGGGCTTCTCCCGGCAGACCTTTTTCGTCACGATGGGTGGTTGGGATCACCATGATGAAGTTTTGAATAATCAACAATATATGCTCGGCGTGGTAAGCAATGCCATCTCGGAATTTTTTGCTGCACTGGAAGAAATTGAAACCGGCTTTTCGGATAAGGTAACACTATTTACCGTTTCCGATTTTGCCCGAACGTTGACCTCTAACGGGAATGGCTCTGACCATGCCTGGGGCGGTCACGCTTTAATCGCTGGTGGTGCCGTAAATGGTCAAGACATGTATGGCACCTACCCTTCTTTGGATTTGGGTAGCAATTTGATGACGGATGATCGGGGGCGGACGATTCCGACGACTTCTGCGGATGAATATTTTGCAGAACTGGCCCTTTGGTTTGGGGTTCAGCCTAATGAGTTGAGTACGATCTTGCCGAATATTAATCGCTTTTATAGTCCGTCTTCTAATCAAATGCCGATTGGGTTTATGCCTTCGGTTTTTTAAGGGGGAAGCTATAAGCATCCCAAGCTAGTGGTTAGCTTGGGCACACCCAAATTTTAAATGTCTTCCGAGTCTATTAATATCATCAAAATGAAAAAATATATTTTTATACTGGCCTTAGTTTCTTTTTTTATCCAGCCTGTTGTTGCGCAAATTAATGGAAGCTGTATTGGTACGCAAAACCAGATTGAGTGGTTGCTCTACCAAAACATTCCCGGTTCTAGTTTGAATTGGTTGTATTATCAGGGAGAATACCCCAACAGTCCGAATCAGGTAAAATATTTGAACGCCTTTTCTACTACCCTGAATTATACAGATAATTATGCGAGTCTTATCCGAGGCTATATCAAGGCTCCAGAGACGGGCAATTATCGTTTCAACGTGACCGGAGATGATCACTGTGTTTTTTACCTCAGTAGCGATAGTACCCAAACAGGTTTGGATACCGTTTGTTATATCAATGGCTATACAGGTCGTACGGAGTATGATAAATATCCCGAGCAAACCTCCGACTTGGTGCCACTTGTTGCGGGAGAATATTATTATTTTGAGGCCATCACTAAGGAAGGAGGCGGTGGCGATCACCTCCAAATGCACTGGCGATTACCATCGGAAATTAACAATACTGCTTGGACGATTATCTATGGCGAGCATCTTTATAGTTATGACTGTGGCACTGGCTGCTTACCTAAGAATACCCCTTGCGATGATGGCGATCCGAACACCTTGAATGATATGGAAGATGGGCATTGCAACTGCTACGGCTTGCCAGAAACCTTGCCGGATTGTGTAGGTGAACAAGGCAAGTTGATGGCGGCTTATTATAATGATGTTTCGGGCTTTTATGTATCGGACTTGTACAACGCCCCCAAACATCCCGATCAACCAGACGAAACCCAATTCATAGATGACCTTGACTATGGATATTTTATGGCAGCAGACCGCGATTCTTTCGGTATGGAAATCAAAGCGATGTTGTATGCGCCCGTTACCGGAGATTATTACTTTAACGTAACAGGCTACAGACAAGTTATTTTAAAATTAAGTACCAGTACTGATCCTGCATTGGCCACAGACATTTCTTACATGACTTGGGCATGGGTAGGCGAATTCGATCACACGACCAATACAACACAAACCTCTGCAGCTATTCCGCTGGTTGCCGGAAATTTTTATTACCTGAATTTATCTTACAAAAATCCTGATGACGATAACTATGGTCGGTATGCTGCATTCTGGAAGACACCTTTTCAAGAAGGGGACGACTGGCATTTCATAGACGATCATTATCTATATGGCTATGCCTGCGAAACCATTTGCCCACCGATGGGGACAGCTTGCAACGACAATGATCCGATGACCTTCGCGGATAAGTATGATGACAATTGCAACTGTATTGGCGTGCCTTGTTCTGATCCCGCTTGTTCCAATGATATTAATTATACCCCATATGATGAATGTGCCTTGACAGAAGAACATTCTACGGGCGAGGTGGATTCTTGGCTCTCTTGCGAACCCAAGGCCAATCCGAATCCGGTGAGGGGTGTTTCGCATTGGATACAATATGACTTTGGGGCACCTTACCTGTTGGACAATGCACAGATATGGAATTATAATGTTAATGGTGCAACAGGATTAGGGTTTCAGGAAGTGGTGATAGATTATTCCGTTGATGGTACCTCGTGGTCAACATTGGGCACTTTTAATTGGCCACAGGCAAGCGGGCAGCCCAATTATGCGGGGTTTGAATTCCCAGACTTTAGTGGCATTGCTGCTCAATATGTGCTTATCACTTCCCTATCCAATTTTGATGAGAGCAGTTGTATGGGCATCAGTGAAATTTCCTTTGATGCTACGACTTGCCCAGCAGTGGGAACGCCTTGTGATGATGGGAATCCGGAAACCCCTGTAGATGCCTACAATGAATACTGTGTTTGTTCGGGTGCTCCGGCAGCAATACAGGAATGTACCGATGTAAGTATGGTAATTAATGACCTGCCTGTTGCCACCAGTACCTATGATGTAATAGAAACGATTGAATCTGCCGGACGAATAGATGATGGTACAATCGTAAACTATATCGCCGGTATCTCTATATTACTAAATCCTGAATTTGAAGTAAGGCTCGGGGCTGATTTCCTAGCGGATATTATTCCGTGTACACCACAATCTATTCAAAGCCGCCATAGTGGCAAAAAGGCATTGGAGACTTCCTTGGATTTGGCTTATAGTGATGGTAAGCAAGTCGCCCATATTCTATACGAGTTGGAATCTGCGGGTTTGGTGCAACTGGATTTGTATACCGTTTCGGGAAAACGATTGGCTTCTTTGGTGAATGAGAAGCATGCATCAGGTAGCTTTAAATTAAATATTCCAGTGTATGATTTAACCAGTGGGGTTTATTATTTCAAAATGCATACGGGAGATATTACGTTGACGGAAAAATTGTTTTTGTAAACTTATTCTCCAGAGATTACGTCTTTGGCAATGACATGTCGTTCCTATGGAACTATTTTTCATGTCCGACCCAACCCTTGCCGAGAATCTCTCGTTTTAAGATTAAGAGGTTTATTCAAAGTAAGAAGCTGTTTAAAAAAATTATTAGAAAACCACGTTATTCTGGCTGCTAATAATTAACTTTGGATAATATATAACAATGGAAACATCTTGTTTATGAAAAACCTTTTAATACTAGCGACTATTTTCCTATTGGGAAGCCTCTATGCGGTAGCACAAGAATCTACTACGAACGAATCAGCACAAGAAAAGAAGATTTACTTTGAACCGGGCATCAACTGCACAAAATTCCTGTTGAACTTTGCCAATATAAAAGACAGTATCCAGACTCCATATGCCATCATTCTAACCGCCGGAACAGAAAAAATACGGTTAAGGGCTGGGATAAATTACCAACATGCACGGGACAAGTTCGATGAAATATCCGGATTCAAACAGGAAACGTACTCCAGAACCATAAATAGCAGATTGGGCATTGAGTTTACGGTATTGACTTGGAAA
>JAHDGC010000402.1:6205-6786 GCA_020627865.1 Saprospiraceae bacterium
AGATTGGGTGTTGAGTTTACTGTATTGGAAAAAATTACAATGCTATGGTGGTATTGATGGCGTATTCCACAATCGGGAAAACACCGAATATGAGATTTCCACCATCGACGTTCTTACGGAGACAGAAAGTGGCACTAGCTTTGGAGGTGGTTTTGCAGCGGGATTAAGGTATTATTTAAACCACAAGCTCAGTATATCTACAGAAACTACATTCTATGCATTGCGGACAATAGATAAGACAGGGATGGTATTCCAAGAAAATCCGCAGTTTGATGAACTTTCTATAAATAAAGGATATACTTTTGATGTGGATCCGCCCGTGTCTTTGTTTCTCAACTTCAAATTTTAACACAAATCAGTTATTTTCTTTTTGCGAATCAGCTGATTTATGATTATATTAGCCTAATTATTTTAAGGCCTCGAAAATTTTTCCTTCTTTTATTCCAGCCATTTTATGACTGGCAATGATATGTCGTTCCTGCCTGCGTGGACGCTTTCAGGCAGGCCGATGGAACTCGTACTTGTATATGTATATGTATTGAAAAGCTATATTTTAAGTTTATTTTTTGCAAAAATTGTCG
>JAHDGC010000403.1 GCA_020627865.1 Saprospiraceae bacterium
TCAATATGTTAAAATCAGGATAAAAGAATAGGGTATTGTGATGAGCCTTAATCTGCTGTATATTTGTACTATCAATTGTAATTAAAACCTTCCCTCCGAAACGAATCTTACAGTTTTTAACCAAAATTTACTTTTTAACTTACTTACTATTTTTTTAGCAAATTTTTTGCCAAACTTACATTTCCCTCCAAAATTTACGATTAAAACGTACAATTTTTTTCCCTCCACGAATCATACAATTTTTTAGTCAGAACTACTACCTTTTTATATTACTTGTTTTCAACTTAAACTCGAAGTCCATGTCCTTTTTCAAAAACACAGCAATAGCTTTGACATTTTGTTTGTTGATTTTTTGTGCCAATACTTCTTATGCGCACCTTGTGATAAACACAACTCAAGAAAATGTTGATTTTAAGCTGGATATTTCTTGCTCAAAAAAAGAAGCTTATTGCGTAGGGACAAAGACTTGGAGAAATGGAGACTCCTATGAAGGAGAATTTAAAAATGGCAAGCTACACGGTTGGGGGAAATTTACATGGAAGGACGGGAGCACGTATGAAGGAGAATTTGTAGATGGATTCCGCCACGGAAAGGGCATTCAACAACTAAATGACGGTAGCGTTTATGAGGGCGAATTCAAATTTGGATTCATGTACGGTATGGGGCAATACACTTTTACTTGTGGAGAGGTTTACACCGGAGCATTTGTTGAGGATGAAATGAGTGGAAACGGTTTGTTAGAGAAAACGAATGGAGACATCTACGAAGGAGAGTGGTATAAAGGTACTCCGGATGGAAAGGGAAGCTATAGTTTTGCTGACGGTACACTTTACAAGGGACATTTTTACAAGGGAAAGAGAAGTGGAGCAGGAGAAATTATTTTACCCGATGGAAAAATCATTCCAGGAAAATTTAAAAAAGGAAAATTACACAAGCCACATAATTTAGAAAAGGAAACAATAATCATATTGAAAGAAAAAGGCGTTTTGTAATTGAAAATTTTAGTTGCTTTTAGATAATTAATTAGGTTTAACAGATGTTATTTAAGGTATCTGCCGTAAGGTAGATACCTTTTTTCTTTTGGAGATGGTTCTTATTTTAGTTTGCCTTATCTCATTGGGTAAAGCGTGCCTCTAATCTCGAAACCTGTTTCTTAAATTTTTTATAAACTAATATTTTGAACTTATTGGGAATGATGTAACCCTGCCGATGTGATTCCCTCTCTTGATTTGTAGGTTTCAAACTATGATAATAATTTAACCACTCCTTTGCTTTTTCTGGGCGGTTCTCTCTTAATGCGATTTGGGCAAGTTTAAGGTGTATTTTTACGGAAGTAGAATTGTGTGCATAAGCCTGTTGAAAAGCATGTTTGGCTTTTGATGTATTTTGTCCATACCAAGTACCCAGTTTATACCAATCTTCAAAGTAAGGAAATTGCTCAAGGGACTGTTCCAAAAGAGGTATGGCTTCATCCTTTTTTCCTAGATTTTTCAGCAAAGTTGCTTTTTCAGATAGAAGGGCGCCTTTATTGTTATGGGCTTTCCAGAGAGGATGATAAATATTGTTTAACGTTTCTAGTGCTTGATCATATTTTTTCTGCTTTTTCAATACGGTGAATTCTTGTTCAAGATGATCCCATTTTGATGCTTGAATATAATATCCCAGCATGGGGATCAAACCGATCAGTAGCCAATAAGGTTTGAGTTGAAATAATGCGACTTCTGATCGTCGGAGGTATGCTGCTATTGTAATCAGTAATATTAATTGTGGAATTCGAATGGTAGGGTTAAAGAATATGATATAACTAACCCCATAAAACGAACTTATCATGCCATAGGAAACCAAAATAAGACAGGGCAAAATCGTTACAATGCTAAACCCATATTTTTTCCAGCTAAGCCAACAGACTTTAAATCCGAAATAAAATAAAGCTAAAAATAGAAATGCTCCGATGAATCCCGTTTCACTAAATACTTGCAAAAGTTGATTATGGGGATGTCTGTAAAATCCAGCTTTATTGAAAAACGTGGCATACGCACCTACATCATTATTGAAGTGTGCTAGATGCCAGTTGCCTGTTCCTATACCTAGAAAAGGTTGCTGCAAAGCAATATCCAGCGTGTTTTTCCATATTAAAAGTCTATCATCACCTCCTATTGAAACATCTTTAAGTGGGTTAAAGTGGTGGATAAATGTAGAGGAGTTCCCGATGAATAAAAACAGGATAACTAGACTCATTAAACTTGCAAAAGCTGCCTTGGCTAATATTTTTCTATTATTCCTTTGGAGTAGAAAAATAAGATATACAATTGTTTGTATGCATAAAGCAATTGCAGATGCACGGCTGTTTTGAAGCAATATGAATATTACGGAAGCTATGGACAAAACAGCTATCCACAGTCTTGCCGAAGATAACTTTTGATAAATTAAAGCAAGAATCGGTAGTTGAAGCACAAGCGCTGAACTCAGGTAATTCCCGTTTTCACCAAAGAATCTGATTAAGTCAATATTGTCATCTATGGTAAACTCAAATATATTGTTAGAAGCAGCAATTGTCCCGATAGCGTAGCTTGTTAATAGCAGGTTTATACTGATGATTGCCAGGAGTAATTTTAGTATAAAATTTTCTTCTTCAATACTGGTGATGGCCTTGTAACAATAAAAAAGGAACAATAACCCTATGGTGGGAGCTATCACAAGCGATATATCCTGTGCCCAAAAGGAAGATAATCCGTTCCATAAAATCAAGCAAAGGAAGATAATATCAAATCGGTTAAAAGATATTTTTTGTGGGCTTATCAGGAGGGCTATCCCAAGTAATGATGTACAAATTATTGTTGGGATAAATTTGTTTTGCCCGAGCCATATTGCCGGAAATAGAACGAGCACGCATGAAATTGCCAGTGCGATCAGGCTTTTAAAAAAGACATTATTTGTACTCGGTTTCATATAATCGTGGGCTTATCTCTTTACATAGCACCAATGAATCATATATTTTCAAATATTCATCAGTCATTTTTTCTTTAGAAAAGTTTTCTTGGCAAAATTGCATGGAATGCCTGCCAAGTTGTTGCACTTTATCAGGCTGTTTTACAAGTGCTTCAATATACTTGATGGCCTCTTGTTCCGTATCATATAAAAAGCCATTATAATCGTGGTTTACTAAATCTTTGTTGCCTATACAATTGCTCAACAAAATTGGTAGGCCGATGCTCATTGCCTCTAAAACAGAGAAAGGAAGGCCTTCCCAAGATGAAGTTGAAATATATATATCAGCTGATTTCAAATGTTGGGATACGGCTTCTTGCTTTATCCAACCAGAAACTGTAATGTTAGGCGATTTTAATTGCTTTCGCATATCGCCATCTCCAATCCAGATAAATTCGATATCAGGGTTAGTGGCAAAGTGAGTAGCAATTTTATTAAATTTTATGGGATTCTTTTGCTTTGTTATCCGACCAGATGTAACAATCCTGAATTTAGATGAACTTTTTAATCTTGCTTGTTCTTGATTTACCGGAGTACCGTTGTTAACGTATTTCGTCGAAATACCGATACTTTCATATAATTCCGCTTCCGAACGGGATACACAAATCACATTGCCCGAACAAGCATCGGCTATTTTTTCACAAAACTGGAAGAGCTTTCTTTTAAAACCAGAAATATCTGTACGGGCAAAAGGTGCCCCATTGGGCGTGTAGATGATGGCATTGCGATTGATCAGAAGTGGTGCAACTATCCTCCCGATAAATCCTGCTTTTGAGGAGTGTAAATGTATGATGTCTGGTCTGAGCGGTTGCAACAATTGATAGAGTTCGTAGCCTGCCTGTATATCTTTTCTGAGGTTGATGGGTCTGTCTATAGTCGTCCACTTAATGAACTGAACATTAGTTGGAAATTCTTTTTTTATACTTTCATCCGTATAACCTAATTCTCGGACTCGATAAATTACGCTATGCTGATAGTCCGAAATATCTGTAGCCAGTATTTTTATGAACTCCACTATTCCGGTAGCCAATACTTCAGAAACGTGCACGATATGTTTTTTAGAATAATTCATTGGGTAGTTATGGATATATAAATTTGATAATTTTGGCAGTAGATAAGTTCCGTAGATATCTTCTTTCTATAGAAGAGTCTAGGAACGCTAACGTAGAAAACAAAAGTTTGGAAAATGGGTTCCCCGATACCCTTGCCTGATAGAGATAACTTTTTTGGTTCTTATGCCTGCCTTTAATTTCTTCCAGATATTGTGTCAACTTTTTAGGGTCAAAAGCTTCTGGGGACTTCAACAGATTCATTTGTATATATTGAATACAAATTTTTTGTTCTAATGATTTTCCAAAAGATTGACTATTAGTATGTACGCGATATTGAAGCAGTGTTTCACTCAGGTTTGTTATTTTAGTCCCTTGTCGGATTAACCGGATGATGAGATCGTAATCTTCTGCGTTGGGAAAATTTCGGTACAATCCAACTTTCAGAATTTCTGCCCGTCTGATCATCCAAGTAGGGTGGGTGGTCGGGTTTTGGTAAGGGGCTACTTTTATAATTAAATTATGGTCGATAGGGTTTTGGGTTTTTCCGAAGGGCTTACCATGCTGGTCAATTTTTATTGCTTGTGTCCCACATAAAGCTACTTCAGGATTTTGTTCTAGATAGTTGAATTGATGCTCCAGGCGTTTTGGAAAAGCAATATCATCCGCATCCATCCGGGCAATGTATTTGCCTTTTGCTATTTGAATGGCTTTATTCAGTGATTTTGAAATCCCCAAATTTCGAGTATTCTCAATCAGTTTTATCCGAGTATCTTTTTGTTCAAAATGGTGTAGTGTATGCTTGAGGTCTTGATTCGTGGGGCTATCGTTGATGACCAGTAATTCAAAATTGGAAATGGTTTGGTGCAAAATACTCTCTATAGATTGTATGAGCCAATCCTGTGGTACATTATACACTGGTAAGATTACTGAAATCGGATAGTTCATCTGTTCAACATATTTGGCAAGAGTATGTTAGCAATAAGTTTGTAACATAACAATAGCGTTAATGCGTCTTATCAAAACGATTAAGAAATATATTATATACTTTAAAAGTAGTACCAAAAGTCGTGGAGAGACTCTCTTTTTCAGAATTGTTTAAATTGCCAAAATAATTCTTTTAGTTTTCTCCATTGATAACGGAGTTTATAAATTATTTTAACGGAACCCTTGATTTTTTTGTATAGGTGTTGCGGATTTGAGATACTTAATACGGCAGGCTGCACCTCCTGCTCATTCCACAAATATAAGTATTTTTTTTGAAAAATATTCCATTCTGGCGGCAATACATAAATTTTAAGATCAGATTCCCAGCATAATTGTCTGAATACTACCGGAGAATCTTGGCCAGATTGTTTTTTTTGTTTCCAACTTTCTAAAAAAGCTCGCGTATGTTTGTTTTTTACAATGCCAAATACATCGTAGTTATAAAATGGATAAGAAGCAGGAAGCTCTGTTGAATCGTCTTCATGATTATAAGTAAAATCATGCGTCACAATCATCTCATACTTTTCAAGTATTTTAAAAAAGGGTAAAATACTATGTAATACCAAACAATGCTCCGCTAAGTATACCGTGTATTCAAAAGGTGTATCTAACAATGCATCAACAAGTGTTTTTTTAGAATCAATGCAGGTATATATTTCTAGCCTATCTGCCAGTATCTGTTTGGTGACAGAAGGATTAAACTTACTGGATAGGGTTAATATGCCTTTACCGTTCATGTTTTTTTTGGGACTATTTTTCTGAAACCCGTATGGCTATATCGTAAAACTTCTTTAAGTCGATATTTTATACGAGAAGAGAGTTGTAAGGGTTGCAGGGTTGTACTTAAATTGTAGTGTTTGTATAAGGTTTCTAAGTAACTATTTTTAAAAAAAGCTTCTTTAGAGATTGCCCTAGATCGCCACTCTTCATTCATCCAATGAATGTATTTCCAAGGTGTCTGTGGTTCGAATCCAGCGTATAAAAGTCGTTCTATTTCTAGCCAGTCATCCGGGTTGGAATAACCGGATTTTATGTAACCTGCCAAATTAAAATTTTGAACTTGCTCGTTCAGAATTTTATTAGACAGGAGCCATTCTTTCGTATTTGCATTACAGCGTTCTTTGACTGCTTCATAAGTAGCCAGCATGACAGGCGCTCCACGAGGGCATTTCATAACATTACCCACCATGGGTAGCAATGGGTGTGCCCTGAAAAAATAGGGGGCTTCAAACTCAAAAGCCTGGATGCAGGTTATATCCATATCGACCCACCAGCCGCCCTTTTCATATAATAGTTTATAACGGAATAAATCCGAAAATAGGGCTAAGCTTCCTTTTCCAAAACCTTTATGAGGATCACCTTTTTGTCGGACGAATATTTCCGATTGAGGAATAATGCTGTTAGCATCTTGACAAATCACGCCTTGTGGCAATTCATTTTGCAAGGGTTCGTATAACCACAAGTGGAAAGTATGCCCCTGCTCTATAAAAGAATGGAGCGTGAGCATTTCTAATGGCGATAAATAATCTCCGATCCATAAACCATGAATGATTGTATTAGAGTTGTCCATGTTGCATGCTTTCAATTTGTCGTAATCCAACGTTTTAGTAATCTGGCTAAAAGTCGTATATCTGTATTTTGAATGCCCATATTTTTTATCAGTAAACGACAAAAAAATGGAATCTCTTTTGCTTCGGGTTTCCAAGATAACTCTTTCCAAATGTATCCCTGAAGTTGTTTTCTTATAGAGGCACTAAATGC
>JAHDGC010000404.1 GCA_020627865.1 Saprospiraceae bacterium
AAAATCTCTGGAACGTTTGCAGAGAAAAATTATTATTAAAAATTTAATTTACAAATCACTATTACCGTGTAATTTAAATTAATTATAAAAACGAGTCCCATCGGCCTGCCTGAACTGCGGTCACGCAGGCAGGGACGGCATGTCCTTGCCCTGTCTGCGTGGCCCTGTCTGCGTGGCTTGCCAGGCAGGTTGCCAGGCAGGCAGAAACGCAAATGTCTGGAACGTTTGCAGGAAAAGAAAATTATAAAGAATTTTTGTTACAGTGTACTATTGCTTTGTAAACAAAGTTCTTGATAAGAATGAGTCCCAAAGGGACGGCATATCCTTGCCAGACATGCTAATCTCTGGAGCGGTTGCAGAAAAATTTAGCATTTTTCTATGAAAAAAATCCTCATCCCCATATTTTTTGGCTTGCTTTCTCTATGTCAACTGCAAGCACAAACCATCATTGAATCCAATGGCGGAACAGCATCGCTTGAAGATGTCATTCTCTTGTTGGAAAATGACTATGGCTTGCTTTTTTCCTATAAAGAAGCCTTAGTGCAAGGAGTGGAAGTAACATTGCCTTCCGAGGAATTACCCCTAATACTTACAGTTTATTTTACAAAAAAATAAAATTACCTTTAAGATACTCGAAGATGGTTATGTTGTTTTAAAAAATGAAAAAGTACTGGAGGAAATACCGGAGGCAACACCAGCACAAATAGAACTCTGCGGGACGGTCTTCGATGCTGTTACAAAATTGCCGCTTGCCTATGCCAATGTATACGTGAAAAAATCCCAAAAGGGAACCGTTACGCAGGACGATGGTTCATTTTCTTTCAGCATTCCCGAAAATGGACAAGCTACCTTAGTCGTAAGTTATATCGGTTATGAAGAACAGACCTTTCCGATAACTATTTTTACAAAAAAACCTTGTCGGAGCATAACTTTGGAATACCTCGACTATGGGGAAAACTTTATTGTCGTAACGGATTACCTGACCAGCGGCATCCAAAAAAATGATAACGGCGGCCACACCAATATTCAGGTCAATAAAATGGGTGCTTTGCCGGGATTGGTCGAGCCAGATGTTTTAAAAACAATCCAGTTCTTGCCAGGGGTTACAGCACCAGACGGAACCGCTTCCGGGATTTGTATCCGGGGCGGAACGCCAGATCAAAATCTGATCCTTTGGGAAGACATCCCGATCTATCATGCGGCCCACTATTTCGGGTCAATTTCCGCTTTTAGTCCATATATTATTAGCGAAGCCAAGGTTTTTCGGGGTGGCTTTGGTGCGGAATATGGTGGCCGAATTTCCGGGATTATTGATTTAAGCTCGGATGTTAATCCCTATAGCAAACGAAATTTCGGGGCAGGTTTTAATTTCCTCAATACTTTTACGCATGGGCAATTGCAGTTGCTGGATAAGAAAATAGGTGTAGTGTATTCCGTCCGGCGTTCTGTTTCTGATTGGTGGGAATCGCCAACTTTTGAAAACTTTTCTACGAAGGTAAAACAGGGGGTTATCCTCCAAAATGTGAGGGGAGGCGAACTCCCGCATTAAGATTAATGATGATTTTTATTCTTTTGATACCAATCTCAAGGTTGATTATGCGGTTTCTAGCAAAGACAAACTGACAGCAGCTTTCTTTTTTGCCGATAATGATTTTAAAAGCATGATTGATGATGAAAACAGGAATCGGGAAGAACGGAATAATTTTGACCTTGGGAGCATTGGGGCAAGCATATCATGGAAACACAATTGGACGCCCAGATTTTCTGCTCATCTCTCCGGTTTTTATACCAACTATAATTATGATTATAAATATGAACTTGGGCCGAAAGGCGCTATTGATAAGGATAAGGCTGATGTGAAAAAAAGTAAAATACAGGAACAGCAACTGCATTTTTACAACAACTATCAGACGAAAAGAGCACACCTTTTTAGAGTGGGCTACCAGCTAAGCTATTATGATGTTGCTTATGAAGTCGGGAAAGCATCAAAGGGGCGCTCACAGAGAGATATAAAAGAGGAGGGAGGCATATCAGGCTTACATGTTCTGTATGGAACTTTTAACACGGCAGAGGATAAAAATATAGGTTTAGATGTTGGCTTTCGTCTGAATTATTTTGAAAAGAAAAAGAAAATATTTTTAGAACCACGCCTGCGACTTTGGTATAATCCCACCAATACTTGGAACCTGTATGCTAATGCCGGAAAATACGACCAATTTCTCAGCCAGCTTGTCGAAATACAAGGGGATAAAACGACGATGGAAATACCCGTTTGGGCGCTGGCCGGTACTAGGGAGGTGCCGGTACTCCATGCTTGGCATGTACAAACAGGGGCAGTGTTCCGCAAAAAAAGCTGGCTCATAGATTTCCAGTTATACTATAGATATGTGGAGGGACTTACCTCCTTGGCTACGGGTTTTGACGAAAATCTTGTTGAGGATGGGTATGATACGGGAGATTCCGAAAGTAAAGGCCTAGATATTTTGATTAAGAAACGCTGGAAAAATTATCGGGTCTGGCTCAGCTATTCTTTGAGCAAGTTTGAGTACAAATTCCCTGATTTTTTTGATAAAAAGTTTCCCGCTCCCATAGATCAGCGGCATATACTCAACATCGCCAATTTATGGCATTGGAAAAACTTCGAATTTTCCCTGGGTTGGAAGATAGCCACCGGTAGCCCGTTTTCCCGTCGGGAGAATTTTAGAATTGAGCAGGCAGACACAAACGAACCCGAAACCATCAAAGCCGTGATCAATCAATATAATGATGTCAAACTTCCCTTACAGCATCAGCTCGATGGCTCTATCCTTTATAATTTCCTACCTAAAAATACCCGCAACTGGAAAATTGTCGCTGGCTTGTCCTTATTTAATCTTTATCACCAGAAAAATATTTATAACCGGGATATTTTTATTGATAATCGTCCGGACGAATCCTCTAGGCTGGAGTATTCGAGTAAGGCTAATTTGGGTTTTACGCCGAATGTGGTGGCTCGGGTGGAGTGGTAATCGGGAGGATTTCCAAACTCGTCAAATTCCCATTTTTTCTATACCCTTATTTTTTTGATTCTGTAGAATACGAAATTCACCAAATTAATGCTTGTTGCGGATGTAACTATAAATAATTATTTGTAGTTATATATCTTTGGGCTAATGAAAAATGGTCATAATTGTCGAAAAAAAATAAAAAAATGCTAAACTTGATTTTATTAAAAATGAAATTTGAATATGTTTTTTTATGAATTTATATGTAAAAATGAATTAATGATAAATTTTTAATAAAAAAATAGCGATAAAAAATTTATTATGTAAATATTGCAAATCGAGTTGAATTCATCGAAATTTTATGCATATCTTTGCACTGTCAAAAAAATTAAACGTGTAAGTAATTGACGGAAAGTTCTTGTAGACTTGCTGTTATATTGCTTTATCACGACTCATTTAATCGCGTAATTTTTACAAAAAAAATTAAAAATTCATATCATGGAAGATTTATTTAAGAAAGTATTTTACACAGGTGTTGGTTTGGTTTCTACAACTACAGAGACAATCCAGAATGCAATTGACGAATTGGTACAGAAAGGAAAAATTTCAGAAGAAGAAGGCGAAAAAGTAGTTTCTAACTTTGAGCAAACTTTCTCTGAAAAGAAAGAAGAATTTGAAGGTGTTGTAACCAATGCTGTTGGCCTTGCAATGGCTAAATTGAACTTGCCTTCTGCTGACGTAATCAACCGTTTGGAGAAGCGTATCAAGTCTTTGGAAATCAAAGTTGGTTTGTTGACCAAAGAAATGGATGAGCAGCCTGTTACTAAGGCAAAGAAAACCGCTACGACTACAGCTAAAAAAGCGGCTACTCGTGTGAAAAAAGCTGTCGCTGGTGTGAAAACAACTACCAGAAGAAAAGTTGCTGTGAAGTAATTTTTTCTAATGTTGGTGAATCGGGATTGCTATATGATTTGGTGTTAGCGATCCCGTTTTACTTTTTTATCGTTTTGCAAATAAGCGCTAAATGTAGGGCACAGTTTCAAGCTGTACCCTACATTTTGTCCTTTAAATCCTTGACACATGACTTTAGCTGAAATCACAAATGAAATAGAGGCCGTTGCCGAATCTGCCCGCCCACTTGGTGCTTCCTTTAAATTTGTTTTTAAGGAAGGTGGTGTCATCCACGTTAATGGTAATGGGGAAAAAGCCGTGATTTGCAATGATGATCTGGATGCCGATTGTGCCCTTCACATGAAATTAGAAACCTATCAAAAACTAAAATCAGGAAAAATGAACCCAACAATGGCCTTGATGCTTGGAAAAGTTAAGGTCAAGGGGGATATGAGTGTTGCCCTGAAATTGCAGGATTATATATAATAGGAACGCTAGGTTTATGTTGTTGTGATCTTGCGAAATAACCCTAATAAAAAGACATTTTAAAACCCATTGTAACAAATTCTACAATGGGTTTTTCTTTTCCCCGTTTTATTGAATACTTTTGCAGGGTCTTTTTAATCTTGCCTGCATGGCATCGTCAAGCAGGTTTTACTTCTAATACTTATGCAACAACTCTCAGCCCTCGACTCTTGGTTCCTGCATCTGGAAAACAATCGCATGCCTATGCATATCGGGGCGATCTACATCTTCGCTCCTGATGATCCCGAAAAAGAATTCAACTTTGCGGATTTTAAAGATTTCATGAGGGAGCGCCTGCACCTTTCCAAAGTTTTTCGCCGCAGATTAGTAGAAGTTCCGATGAATCTCGGGCGGCCATTCTGGGTGGAAGATCCCGATTTCAATCTGGACAATCATATGTTGCATATTGCCTTGCCGAAACCGTCTACTAGACGGGGCTTGGCCAATCTTGCTGCCCAGTTTTATAATCCACAACTGGATAGAACTCGTCCGCTTTGGCGCATGGTTTTTATAACGGGACTGGAAGGTATGGAAGATGCGCCGCCTAATGCGGTTGCTGCCGTTGTCCAGGTACACCACGCCAATATCGACGGGGTTTCTGGTGCGGAGATCATGGCTTCCGTCTTTGATTTTGCTCCTGAACCCCGCAGGATTCCACCTCCAAAAGAAACTTGGGAACCTGAACCGATCCCTTCTTATAAAGAGTTGATTGCCCGAAGCTATGCGGAAACCGTGAGTGCGCCCGCAAAGGTCTTCAATTTCATTCGGGATACCGGTTCTAACCTGATTGAGGTGGCCAAAATGTCAGCAGAAAAAGCGATGGTGCCCCCGGCCGTACCGATGTCCGCGCCTAAAACCATCCTGAATGTTCCGGTAACGGCCAATAAGATATTTGGAGCCGTTGACCTATCCTTGGAGCGCATCAAAAAAGTAAAAAATGCCGTAGGGGCAAAGGTTAATGATGTGGTGCTGGCCATTTGTGCGTCCGCTTTGCGTCGTTATTTGATAGAAAAAGAAGCTTTGCCTAAGAAGTCATTGGTGGCGATGGCGCCCATATCTATACGCAGTAAAAAAGAATCTGGCACGGAAGGTAATCGCATTTCAGGGATGCTGGTTTCTCTGGCAACCGATGAGGAAGACCCACTAGATCGGTTGATGAAAGTGACAGAAAATGCCCGAAGAAGCAAAGTGTATTCAAAGGCAACCCCCGTTGATCAGATTGTGGAGCTGATTCCTTCGGAGGTTGGGGCCTTGGCGAGCCGTTTTTACACGCAGCTTGGTTTATCTAATTTGCATCGTCCTTTCTTTAATCTGGTTATTACCAATGTCCCAGGTCCGCCATTTCCGCTCTATATGAATGGTTTTCGTTTATACAATCATTATGGCTTAGGGGTAACGTTTGAAGGTATAGGCCTCATGATTGTCGTTTTCAGCTATGCTGGAACACTTTCCATCTGTGCGACTTCCTGTGAGAGCATCATGCCCGATGTGCATGGTTTTGCACAGTATATAAGGTATGGCCTAGAAGAACTAGAAGAGCGTATAGAAGCGGTAAAGGCCGAGGATGCTTTTTTTGAGAAACTTAGAAAAAAGCATGGAGATATTACAGAACCGTAAGGCGAGCTGTATAAGGGGGATTACAATTTGTCCCTAACTTTAACATATTTTACATGTTTTCATGTGTTATATATGATTCCCCTGTCTTTCTGTCACAAAATTTTATCTTGTCAATACCCTTTTCGGGGTAAAAAAATGCCGATTACGCGTTTTTTAAAATAGATGTTTCAAAAAAAATAAAAAATATTTTAAAAAAAAATTCGTGTTGGTATTTTTTAGATGTGCTTTTGTTATGCGGAGAAATAATTGATAGCTAAAAATGTATATATTATTATTTTTTTTAATTTGAAAAGTAGCTGCAAATTTAGACGTTTTTAGGGCGCCTATAATCTTAATAAAATCTTAAATAGACTTTGCGGTAAACATTTTTTTTGTAATTTGTGTTTTGTTATTAAGTTTCTAGTTTGGCTGAAAAAGCCAAAATTTATTTTTGTAAAGCATAAATTTGCCTAATTTTAAACTGGATTAAATTTTGTTTGAGAAAATAATAGAAATCCCTGACAGATCAAAATTCATCCCTTGAACGAATTGTAGAAAGTACTTCATATGATGTACAAAACACAAAGAAAACTACAAAGAGATGTCTAATAAGATAAACAAAATCAGCCGCCCTTCTTTCCTTTTACTAGCTACAGAAGCCGGACGGGCAGCAGTGGAATATGGTGCATTTCTGGCTACAGATACATTGCTTAAGAAAGATCGAAAAGGAGATGGCCGACCCGTCTTGGTGCTTCCGGGTTTTATGACTACGGACAAATCTACCGGCCC
>JAHDGC010000405.1 GCA_020627865.1 Saprospiraceae bacterium
CATCCGCAAGGTTTCCGAAGTAGTAGTGGCCGTTTTCATTCGTTACCGTTTCTGACAATATGCTTGAACTCGCGTCATCCAGTAGCTGCACCGTCACCCCTTCTATACCCGGTTCGCCCGCTGTAAAGGCATCATTGCCGTCAAGGTCGTAAAATACATAATCCCCTATGAGTCCATCTCCAGTAGTATGCCCAGGCGGTGCATAACCGAAGTTTTCCGTCAGTTCATCTGTGCCGTTTAAAGTTACAGCACTGTAGCTGTTCGAGCCACCGTCGGGATCGCCCAAATTCGCCATATCATTGAGGATATTTTCTGTATCCGTTACATATACTACGTAGTTACCATCTCGTAAATCAGGGAATAAGTAGCGACCATTTAGATCTGTTATTGTAGTTGCAACTATTGGCTCTCCTGCATCCCAGATACCATTGTTATTGCTGTCCCAAATAAGCGCTACCGCAACCCCTTGCTGTGGCTGATCTGTACCCATATCACATATCCCATTTCCATTCACATCAAGGTAAACGGTATCTCCTATATCAGCCGGATCATTCGGATTATTGTAACCGAAGTTCGCACCTAACCAAACATCACCTGGCGCGATTACTACAGGTTCAGAAGTATTGTCACCGTCTCCATCTGGGTCACCTGTTGGTGTTGTGGTGAAGCCTGCTCCACTTATATCTGTTGTAACAACATTAATCACATAAACACCCGGATCAATATCATCGAAAATATAATTTCCGGCCTCGTCGGTAGTTGTCGTCACTCCGCTCGGTTCATATAAACCATCCTGATCAAGGTCAGCCCATAACTCGACGGTGATGTTGGCTATGCCCGACTCCCCAGGGTCTTGTATCCCGTCTCCATCTGCATCATTCCAGATCGTATTACCGATAGCACCAAGATCTGTTGTTGTAGGATTATCCGTTGATGTTTGGGAACTAAAATTGTATCCAAAATCTGCGGTTAGGTATTCCTCACCAGAAGTTAATGTTACTGCGGTTGCCATATCGGGGCTTGTCGTACCATCATCTTCATCGTAGATCGGTTCCAGTCCTGTTGGGACATTGGATAATATTGCTATTGTATAATCTCCGGGCATTACATTTTTAAAAATGTAACCTCCATTGGCATCCGTTATCGTAGTCGGGCAATCTACACCACTTGTGCAGGTACCATCTTGTAGTTCTAACACTACACTTGGAATCCCGGGTTCTCCTGCATCTTGCATACCGTCCGCATTTTCATCCAGCCACACGTAGTTTCCGATTGTTCCCGGTTTCGGGGTTACATAAAAACCAAAATCATATTGTGCCGCCGTTACTTCTGCTGTTGGATCGGCAAGACGGGCCATGTCCGTTACCCCTTTGGTTACCGTTGCTGTTACGCCCGTTGCATTATCCGAGTCTTCAGAATCATTAGCATTTGTATTGACATCGGTTATGGTTGGCGTATAACCGAATGGTGTTGTGGCCATTAAGGTAAATTCTGGCTCCGTGCCTAGCCCATCTCCTTGGTAATCTTCATCCAGCAATAGGTTAGGGAAATCATACGAACCGTCTGCCGCCGTTACCGTGACTACCGTCACGTCCGCAGTACCATCCGTATCGTAATCTATCTCTAGGGTTACCTTAACCCCTTCTATACCACTTTCTGTAGCACCTTGCAGACCATTATTATCCGCATCATCCCAGACGTAGTTTCCTAAGGATGCACCACTTTCATAGTAACCAAAATCTACGCCCGTTACACTCGCTGTCGTTACATCTATGCTCACCGGATCGCTCTCACTATCCGTACCTAAGCTGTGCCACATGCCGGAGAGGCTATCGCGAGTATCGGTTACTTCTACCGTGTAGATGTCCGGAGCTATTCCTGTAAAGTCATAGGCTCCCGTTGCATCTGTTGTGGTGGTAGCCAGTATATCGCCATTGCTATCTTGTAACACGACCGTTACATTTTCGAGGCGGGTTGGCTCGGTGCCATCGAGGGTACCGTCTCCATTTGTATCTTCCCAGATTGTTCCGGAGATCGTTCTCGGGGTACTGGCCTTGTAGCCGAAGTCTTGCTGTAGATTATTGCTGCCCGATGTTATCGTTACTGTTGTTCCTTCATCGTTACCCGGAGAGGCACCATCGGGATCAATACTATTCACGAGACCTGTTGGAACTGTTGTGTTATCTACCTTGATCCGATAACTGCCATCTGCAAGGCCTCCAAAATAGTAATGACCATTTTCGTTTGTTGCTGTTGTAGCCAATACTCCTGAACTTGCATCATCCAATAATTGTACGGTTACGCCTTCGATACCCGGCTCGCCTGTAGTAAAGGCATTGTTACCATCAAGATCGTAGAAAACATAATCTCCTATTAAGCCTTCTCCGGCATTATGATCTGGTGGTACATAACCGAAGTTTTCCGATAACTCGTCTGTTCCATTTAGTGTTACTCCTGAATAGCTGTTGGAACCACCATCTGGATCGCCTAAATTTGAGAAAGCATCCAAGACGGTTTCTGTATCTGTTACGACCACAACATAATTGCCATCCGGCAAATCAGGGAATAAGTAGCTTCCATCTGCCGCGGTTGTCGTCGTGGCTATTACTGGTTCCCCGACATCCCAATCACCATCGCTGTTGGTATCCGAAATCAAAGCTACGGTTACCCCTTCTTGTGGTTGATCCGTTCCTATATCACAGGTACTGTTTCCATTGACATCGAGGTAAACCATGTTGCCTATATCTGCTGGATCGTTTGGATTATTGTAACCGAAGTCAGCCTCCAACCAGACATCACCCGGCGCGAGTACCACGGGTTCGGAGGTATTGTCGCCGTCCCCATCCGGATCACCCGTCGGTGTTGTAGTGAAGCCTGCTGCACTTATATCTGCTGTGACGACATTAATAACATAAACCCCCGGATCAAGATCATCAAAAATATAGTTTCCACCTTCGTCTGTGGTTGTGGTCACGCCGCTTGGTTCATATAAACCATCTTCATCAAGATCAACCCACAGTTCAACGGTGATGTTGGCGATGCCCGACTCGCCGGGATCTTGTATACCGTCTCCATCTGCATCATTCCAGATCATATCACCAATAGCACCTAGATCAGTTGTGGTAGGATTATCTGTTTCCGTTTTAGGACTGAAATTGTAACCAAAATCTGCGGTTAGGTATTCCTCTCCGGCAGTTAATGTTACTGCGGTTGCCATATCGGGATTTGTTGTGCCATTATCTTCATCGTATATGGGTTCCAAACCTGTTGGGACATTTGCTAATACTACGACCGTATAATTACCGGCTGGTATATTTTTGAAAACGTAACCGCCATTTCCATCTGTTATTGTGATTGGACAATCCACACCGGAAATACAGTTTCCATCTTGTAATTCTAACACTACATTGGGAATTCCGGGTTCTCCGGCATCTTGAATGCCATCTGCATTCTCGTCGAGCCAGACGTAGTTGCCGATGGTTCCGGGTTCTGGAACGGGTTGAAAACCAAAATCAATGGAGTGCTCTACAAAACCATAATCACCTGTTGTTACTGGTGTTGCAATTAAATTATTAAAGGCGTTTGCAGGGCTAATGGTTACAAGCTCACCATCACTATCCCGAAGGTAGCCGTTGGCGGAAGTATCCGTACTGTCAGCGGTAAGAATATAGGCATCTGCACCTATGGTCAATTCTCCGGCAGCAAATTGGCTATTGCCTACCACAACATAATAAGTCGTATTGGCTTGCACACTATCAATGGCATTGACCCAAGTTTGGTTCGTGCTGTCGGGATGGGTGAAGTAGTACTCTCCGTTGGCATTGGTGATTGTGGAGGCGGCCAATGTACCGTCATTGTTATATAACTGTACATTTACACCGGGGATGCCCGGTTCTCCGGCGTCTTGGATGCCGTTTTGGTTGGTATCTTCCCATACATAGTTGCCGATTTCGTTGGGAGCTGATTGGCATGCAAAAACCAACTGCCCTAGACCTACCGATTTACCAAAGGTTTCCACACTATTTCCCGGTGTTTCATAAATGCGGTATCCATAATCATTATTGGAAGTACCAGTACTGTTATATTGATTCCGTGCCCCAGTATTATTATCAAAGTGTGTAATTCCTCCAGAAATAACAGAAGAGGTTGGATTCATTAGTGTCGCTACTAGTTCATTAAGTCCTTTCAATTGATAAACAGAACCAAATACTGTTTCTGTATGCGTTGCAAAACTAGCATCCGTATCCGTCCAGTTATGATAATCATATTGTTCGCCCCAATAAAACTCTCCACCACCTGGACCATCACCATTA
Organism: Saprospiraceae bacterium; assembly: GCA_020627865.1. Taxonomy (GTDB): domain Bacteria; phylum Bacteroidota; class Bacteroidia; order Chitinophagales; family Saprospiraceae; genus JAHDGC01. The sequence goes on from JAHDGC010000405.1 coordinate 4,314, forward strand.
AAATCACCAACTGTTGTAATACCACCACAAGTACCGTTATTTTCTAACACAAAGTTTCCACCAGCACTACAAGCCCTAAGAATATCTCCGGTACTAATACATTGAAGCGTCCCCGTTTGTCCAAAAATTGGAAGATAATTGTTATTCCCTGCCTGCATACCTAAACGATCCATAAAAGCTAATATTAAATCCCCGTTATCGGTAAAACTTAAATCAGAAAGAATAGGTTGTGGATAAATCCAGAAATTGGATTGACTCGTTTTATTTGCAAATACATCTGTCCAAGGTTCCCAATTACAATTTACAGAACCTGAACCGCCACCGTTATCCCTTCTTGCATAATCCAAATCTGTAGAAAATAAGATACTCCAATCTCCTAATGCATATTTTAAAACATAAGCTTCCAAGTCTGTGCCTACCTGCGTACTCAAAGCACTATTAACCGCTCCTATATATAGTGCTCCCCGATAAGCATGTATGCCCCATGGGAAAAAGTCGGTGCTGTTTACCCCAGCAGGAACAGGAATTGCTACTTCGTCGATTAAGATTGGACTAGCCGCACTAATATCTAAAGTAACTAAACTTTTATTATTGAGATTTACAAAATATAAGTAATTGCCATCAAGCGAAGTTGCCATTCCCCCAATTGCCTTTTTACCTACTTGGGCATAAGCATTTACATCCCAATTTAATGCATTGACATCTGCTGGTAACTCATTCGCTCCAATGGGTGTACCATCAAAAGCTGTTCTGGTATCTGCTCCTGTATTTACACCCAATGTTTGGACATCAATATAATTGCTAAAAGCAGGGCTTGTTGCATTCAAATCTAGTACATAGATTCCGCCAGTTCCTAAGGAGCCCAAACCTGAATGTCGTTTAAGTACAGCCGAAGTAAAAATTCTGTTGTTTACCTTATCATAAGCAACACCCCAAGTAGCTCCTATTTCATCAAAATTGGCTAAGTGTGCAGGATCTCCTGTATAATCTGCTGAGCCAGTTTGCCCATTATATTCATAAGGAAATGAAACAAAGCCATCCATAGCATCTGCTGTTCCACCTGCTCCTGCTTCCCCATTGATAAAACAAGAAATATATCCCCTTGGATTGTCCTGACAAAAATCACCTGGGTTAGCAATACTTAGATTAATACAATTGCCCGGAGATGCAAACTGCACCGTAGTCCCATTATTCCCACCAGCATTCGTAGGTGTAGCCCAGCAAGTCACCGCTTCCGGCAATAAAAACTCCACCCGGTAATCCGTTCCTGACAAGCCCGTAAACTGATAATTTCCATCCGTATCGGTATATGTTGTTGCTACTAAAGTATTGCTATTGTCATAAATATCTACCTGTACGCCCGCTACACCTATGGTGCTGCTTTGGTTCATCAGGCCATCGTAGTTCCAGTCTTCGTAGACCGTTCCTGCGATTTCTCCTGCGGAGCCTGTGCAGATATTTCCCGGGGTACTGCCCAGGTTTGGCGGGCAAGGTACAGGATATTTCACACTGCTGGTATCGGTACAAGTTGTCGTCGTCACAAAGGTAGCGATGATTTCATGCCCTGCTGTACCGTCTGCTGGGATGCCAGTAAAGGTGACCGTCTGGGGCGAGGCTGCACCAGCGGTGATGGTTTGCATAGCGCCACCGTCTAAAGTCACATTGATGTCTTCTCCTGCTGGTGCATCTGTATAAGTAATTTCTACTGCTAAGTCTGCCGTATAAGGGCCGCTGCCCGTGCAATTTGTACCCGTAATGTTGCTTATTTGCAATTCACATGCCATGACAGGTTGGAAACCAAAATCAACACTATGATCTACAAAACCATAACCTCCCGTCGTTACCTGTACCGCTACTAAGCCATCGAAGGCATTGGCTGGAGTAGTAGCCATTTCTGCACCATCGCTATCCCGTAAATCGCCATTCGTTGTAGCATCTGCATCTGCTGTGGAGAGCGTGTAAGTATCTGCGCCTATAGTCAATTCGCTGCTAGTGAATTGACTATTGCCCACTACAATATAATAAGTCGTATTGGCTTGCACACTATCAATGGCATTGACCCAAGTTTGGTTCGTGCTGTCGGGATGGGTGAAGTAGTACTCTCCGTTGGCATTGGTGATTGTGGAGGCGGCCAATGTACCGTCATTGTTATATAACTGGATGTTTACGCTGGGAATGCCCGGTTCTCCTGCGTCTTGGATGCCGTTGTTGTTCGTGTCTTCCCAGACGTAGTTGCCGATTTCGTTCGGGGCGGGTGGGCACAAAGCCTCAATATCGCCTAAAGCAGCAGCTTTTCCAAAAAAACCACTATTGCCATTATTCGAATTCCCGCTATCATCTACAATTTCGTAAGATCTAATCTCCGAACCATCAGTAGGAGAATACACTCGGACACCGGCAGAACGTCTATCCGTAGGGTCTGTCGATACCGCAAAAAGTTCTTCTG
>JAHDGC010000406.1 GCA_020627865.1 Saprospiraceae bacterium
GGATCTAGCCCACTTTCAACAAGATATTCATAAACAGCTGCTGCCCGATTTTCAGAAAGTTCTTTATTGTGTATTACATCTCCCGTATCATCGGTATGTCCATGAATTTCAAGATTGATTTCAGGGTGTTCCTCTAAGATTGATTTTACTTTTTTTAGGGTAGGGAAGGAAGGTGTCAATAACTCGTATTTATCGACATCAAAGAAAATGTTTTCAAGCTCCTTGCCATCAATAACTGGCTTGTGCGGCTTCACGTATCTTTCGGCTTTTTCTTCTAACAATTCTACTACAACATCATCAATAAAGAAATAACCTTTCAATAATTCTACATCTCGTGAGGGCGTCTGAAATTGTCCAAGATACAAATGAGTATAGGTACTGTCTGCTTCAAACATATTGTAAACCTTCACCCATTTCTCAGGCTTCAATTTTACCTTGTTGTTCGCATAAATCTGTGGAGAAGCTACGAAAATATTCGGTTCCCTTTCTAATTTCCTTTTATCAAAGCGAATCCCAAAGTGGTTATGCAAGTCCTTTTGTGTCGTTTTCTTTCCAGCATGCATATCTGGGGTCGCTATCCAAAATTCCGCGTAATAAATATTCCCCGGCTGTAAAGGCTTATCGAGTTTGATCGCAATATACTCCGCCCAATGATCTCCATGTACGACAATTCCGGCCATATTTTCGCCACTCTTGGGAGGTATTTTTGTTAGCCTTTTAGTTTTAAATCTAGGATTAATCAAATCTGTAGAAGCAGTATTAGGAGCAAACCAATTTTGAATGGCTTCAGTAAAGTCTGCCCCAGTATCGTTCATCGAAATCGGGAGATAATCATAGCCTTCAAAGCTGTGATTTTTAACGAGATTCTGTGCGATTGGAGCGTGAAGCGAGCAAAAGATTCCTAAGATTCCTAAAAATATAGATTTGAATTTAAATGCAGCCATATTGTAGAAAAAATGGATTAAATTTTGAATATAAACAAATATAATCATTTTTAACGATGATTTTGTTAAGTTGGTGCAAAAGGACAGAATAGATTTAGTGATGAAAAGCCAAGAAAACGCGTACCAATCACCAACAACTAACCACTTTTTATACCGCTTGCGGTATAGTCTATAACCATAACGTTTGAGTTGTGAAAATTGTTAATAATAATCAAACAGGGACTAAAAATGGCAATAATATGGTAAAAATAATGTTTTTTTATAAAAATATTAGCTTGAATATGGGAAGAAACACAGCGGGAGAGATAACATTTCGGTTTAGAATGAAGACTAATGAATAAAATTTACTTTACAAAAAAGATAAAACTACCTTTGTTACTGCTATTGTTGATTACAATAATAACAGCAGTTATTTCATTTTTTACCCCTGATCTTGTTGAAGAGTCACCGGATTTCGACCATTATTTTGTTGCCCAACAACAAGACCCCGAGATCAAATCTTTTCTGGCTTGGGGTGGCTTGGAGATTCCTTTATTTTTTGAAGAAGAAGATTGCACGATAGATATTCACATTACACCGATGGATCAGGAAGCTTTCCGATATATTAAAAACGAGAAGCTAATGGTGCGTTGGAAGAATTGGCAGCTTCCTATGCGGAACATTAAAGTACATGCGGAAAGTGAAAACGATTATGAAGAGTGTGAAAATTTATTAACTCGGCCGGATTGTTTCTTCGAAATCATTAATAGTTTTGAATCTGAGTTTACCCTCTATTTTGAATTCACAACGATGAAGGGCGCACATTACTATACCGCAGTGAGTGTTTCAGATGAGGATATTTATTATAACAATACAAACACATTGTCGGGTATGTTAGGGGATGTGAATTCTTATTGTTTACATCTGGATGGCGCTGCCCGAATTACAGCAAGGGATATTTTATTCTCCAATGGTGGGATCCCAGTGACGGATAGTTATGTAGAGTGGGCTGGCCGGAAAGTGGAAATGTATCCTGTCGAAGAGTTGATGGATATGCAACCTGTCGTCAAGAGTATTGATACGAAAACCTTCGAAAGCATGAAACGAAGGTGGCCAATCATGAATTTTCAGGGAGAACAGCAAAATATTGAAAGTATGTCCTTGGCCATTGCAGGGGAGGATATTCCTCCTTTTCTTTGTTCGGATAATCGCTCTAAGTCCAGTTGCTTTTTTAGTGGCTTACGATCCGTGAAAAATAATATGACCGTGTATTTATTGTTTAGAACGGAACGAGTGCAGACCTTTTATTCGGTTTTCACGATAAGCGATGATCCATTGGACGCTACCATATGGCATAACGACAAGGTGGCTGATTTTATAAATGAGGAAGTAGCAACGTTTCAACAAAAAATTATTCATACGATAAATGTGACCAAGCCTATTTTTCGCCAAAAACGGGTGAACCAGAAAAAAGGAACCATACCGGGTTATAAAAATGGGAAGGTGGATAGCCTTAAAATTCAACGCTCAACCTTTGACTTTCAGTTTATCCATAAAAAGGGGAAAAATACGGTTATAAAGATGGATACCACAGATGAACGCTACCGCTGGATGTATGACCAATATAAAGTAGGGGACTTAATTGACATTTATCATATCCCAGAGTTTAAAACGATTCGGAGAGTTTGGAATGATGAACATATTTTTGTGCCGGATAGGATGATTGGGCAAACGGTCTTCCTTGCAAGGGAAAGCTATGAATTAAACTGTATGCCGGAATATGCCGCTTTTAATGGTGAACCCATTACGTTGACTTGGCGAAATATGGTCGGGGTATTGGATGATTATAGGTATAGCTATGATCGGTTTCAGACTGTTGATAACGAAGAAGCAGTGTTGAAGATTAATGATAGAAAAATGGATGTTATCCGTTTTGACTTAATTGTCGTGCCTAAGGAGGGGAAAGCAGTGAGGTACATAACAGAGTCCGTACAACTTCCAGAAATTGAATCCTGTTTGGACAATGTAGAGCCTGAAACAAGTATTTATTTTGATAAAATCATCCTACGCGCAGAAGACGGCTCCTTATCCTATTTCCCAATTTCTTTCGTCTTCCATATCGGACATTAATATGTTAGTTCGCTTTAACAGGCTTCACCTTAAACCCAATTTGCTTTAACAACTTCAAAACCCCTTTCTCCCCACCAAGATGCCCTGCTCCGATAGCGGCAAAGATGCTTTGCTCCGAAGCGATTTTAGCAATTCTTTCTGCCATGATATTATTGCGATCATACAGCATAACTTTCTTGATTCCTTTCAAGCTTTTCTTACTATATTTATACAATTTTTGAATATCTCCCTGCTCATAAAGCGCGGTCGTTTTAAGGATGCTTTTTCTGAATTTTGAGATATTTTTACAACTTCCTAACAAGGATTTTACTTGATATTCTAAAGGTATTTTTGCCAAAATTTCCAATTGCTCTGCATAAGTTTCGATGCCCATTGTGATCTTTTCCTGCTGTGTAGCATAAAGCCAAAGAGATTTATCCAGCGAGTGGGGCATATCCTTGGATAGAATACTTTCAGACATGATATTGTTTATCATAATTGGAAGCTTCTTGTTAAAGAAAGCAATGTCCATTCCAGTAATTTTCTCAAAAGCTTTCTTTACTTTTTTGTAAGATTTCTCCGAGAGAATATCCTGAAGTGTTTGATCTTCCGGCAAAGACATGTCTTGCTCTCCCGCGATCAGCTCTATTTGTTCAAAGTTCAGTTCGGTAGCAAAAACCTGACAGGCATCCATTTTTTCCTTGACCATATCTTGGAAGACAAATGCCTTCATATCCATAATGTGCATGGTGCCAAACACATAGGAAACCACTTTGCTTTGTTGATCTTCAATGGACCAAAGCAATGTTTTTTTGTTCTTTTTCATAAAGCGGATTATACGAAAATAAGACACGAAAATAAAATGCCGCACCCGAGGAATCCGAATGCGGCATAGGGTATTTTCTATATAAATTTTATTCGTAGTTAAAGGGCAGCAGTTTTGAGTTCTTGATCGTAGAAAGTGTCATCAACGTTTTCAACCGTTCAATCTCTTCAATCTGGGAGAGCGTTTTGAATAACAATTGTTCATAAGTAGGAATATCCTTGCAGATGATTTTTATCAAAAAATCGGCCTCTCCTGTAATGATATAACACTCCGTGATCTCATCAATGGACTTGATCTTTTCCATAAAATGATTCAGTGCATTTTCCTTCTGCCAGGCCAAGGATACCAATACGAAAGTCTTTACACTCAATCCTATAGCTTGTGGATTTACTTGCGCGTGGTAACTTTCTACAATTCCGGTTTGTTCCAGTTTCTTTACCCTTTCCAATGTTGGGGCGGGTGATAATCCTATCTTTTTGGACAAATCCAGATTGGTGATTTTACTGTTTTCTTGTAAAATCTTCAAAATTTTAAGATCAATTTTATCTAATTTGTCAGACATTCTTCAGGTAATTTTGTTTTCTAAATATGAATATAGCCTAAATGTTGGTTTTAAGAATACGATATGGCCTATATTCTGTTATTTGTATGTATTATTGTTAGTGAAATTCCTTGCGACACCATTCAAAGGGCAATGTACTAAAAATTCGGCTTGTTTTCTAAAAATAACAAGTTAATATTTTATTAGTTTTGAAAAAACAGAATATTATTCTTCAATATGACTTACTTTGGCGGAAAAAGTAACAAAAATTAGTGGCTCAACCGATAGATCAATTGAGCCACTAAATAAAATCATATATCTTTTTTTATTAAAATCCGAAAAGTATCCCAACCTTGTAATTAATATTGGGTGTGTAAGATTCTTTCCGTCCATAATCTAAATCACGCTTTATATTAGCATCATCAGCTGCAATACTCCTGTAATCCGTGTGGCTTCCTCTATTGGCAACGACATTAATATCCAATGAAATCGCTTGCCAAATCCTTGCGACTATACCGCCGCCGACGCCATACATTAAAGCCGTTCCATGAAAGTGGGTTTTGTCATCAAAAAGCGCTTCCGGAGCATCTTCTGAAAGCCTTGTACTAAAGAAAGAAACGGCTCCAAGTCGAGCATCTAAATACGGATTGACGCGCTTCTGATCTCCAACAAGAAAGTATTTTATATTAGCATTATAACTAAAAAAGCAGTCTTCTTCATCAATTTCACTAAAATGTGTCTCCCCAGACTCATCTTCCCAGCTCATCGTGTAGCTATCGTTGGCATACATCGAAACGCCACCTTCCAGCCCGAAGCGAAAATTTGGTAATTTATGGTGCTTGTACAGCATGTTTACACTTAAGCCTTTTGGATTTTTATGCAAGTTTTCCTGATATTCCTTCAGGGCTTGGGTATAGTTAAAACCGAAGCCAAAAGATACTTGCGCTGTAGTGGCTTGGGCAAATAGGAAAAGAAAAACCAATGTGAATAATTGTAATTTCATATAAAATAGTATTTAAAATTTATGCATGTCGTTAGCATTACGACCTTATTTTATATAAAAACGATAATAAAGTCAAATACCGCTGTGCTGTTAGGGAAACTTTAACACAAAAGCTTCGTAAGCTATAGCAAATGCATTATTAACAGTATTTTTGAAATTATACAAACAAACTCCCCCTTCTACTCTTCTATAAAATGCAATTGAGCCAATCAGCATAAACTATTGAAAATCAAGTTTTTTGCAAAAGTTTAGTTTTATCGGTTTATTTTAGGCATTTTTGCAAAAAATCTCTTGTTCCCCAGCTTGTTCAATGAAATAAGCAGGAATTAAGACTCAAATAAATAGCTTTTAAATAGTTTTATGTTATTTACCGAATTTAATTTAAACGACGACTTACTAGATGCGCTTGACTCCATGGGTTTTATCGAACCTACGCCTATTCAAGAGCAGGCCATTCCTATTATTCTAGAAGGGAATGATCTCATCGCCTGTGCACAAACAGGTACAGGTAAAACAGCGGCCTTTGTCCTGCCTGTTTTACATAAAATTGCGGAAGATAGTCAAAAAGACAAGATCAATACGCTTGTGTTAGCGCCAACAAGGGAGTTGGCCCTGCAAATAGATCAACAAGTTGAGGCTTTCAGTTATTTTTTGGGTGTCAGTTCTTTGCCCGTTTATGGCGGTGGCGGTGGTGCCTCTTGGGATCAACAGAAGAAGGCACTTACCCGAGGAGCAGATATGATTATTGCTACCCCAGGACGATTGATCGCACACCTCAATATGGGGTATACAAATTTCAAACATATCAAACATCTGATCCTTGATGAGGCAGACCGTATGCTGGATATGGGGTTCTATGATGATATTATGAAAATCATCAAGTATCTTCCGAGGGAAAGGCAAAACCTGCTCTTTTCGGCGACCATGCCATCTAAAATAAGGAAACTTGCATCAACTATCCTACACGAACCCAAGCAGATTAGCCTCGCTATTTCTAAACCGGCAGAAGGCGTTACTCAGCGAGCTTACCTTGCCTATGAAAAGCAAAAAATCAGGTTAATCCAACATATTCTTTCGGGTGATGAAAATTTCAGTAGTGTAATCATTTTTGCTTCTACCAAGAGAATCGTCAAGGAACTGACCAGTGCTTTAATTCGGAAAAAATTCAAGGCGAAGGCGATTTCTTCTGATCTTGACCAAAAAGAACGGGAAAGTGCGCTTCAAGAGTTTAAAGGAAAAAGACTCCAGATACTTGTCGCGACCGATATTCTTGCCAGAGGAATTGACATAAAGGGAATTAACCTCGTCGTGAATTATGACGTGCCGCAGGATGCGGAGGACTATGTC
>JAHDGC010000407.1 GCA_020627865.1 Saprospiraceae bacterium
GAGTAGGTAACATCCAGCGCGCCATCTGCCAAGTCCCAAGTTGGAGCCGTGTTATCGTTTACAGTAATCGTTACCACATAAGGAACGGAGGCATTCCCACATCCATCATCTGCAAGATAGGTTATCGTTCTTACGTATTGGTTGGCACAATTATTCGCACTCGGGATAGAGTCGTTACTGATTTCTCTTATGGTGATTGGATTTCCCGTACAGTCATCTACGGCGGTAGGCGCAACTGGCGGCGGAACATCTGCGGCACAGGTGTAGCTGGCATCCAAGGCACCGGGCGCTTCGTTCCAAGTTGGCGGAATCGTATCCATAACGGTGAGGACTACATTGTAAGGAAGTGAGGTATTTCCACATCCATCCTCTGCCTCATAAGTTAACGCTCGGATGTAACTATTTGGACATATCCCGGGCAGAGAATCGTTGGCTGTAATACTGATTGTAATAGAATTTCCATCGCAATTATCAACGACAGGCGGATCAGGTGGTAATGTCAAATTTGCACTACAAGAGAAAGTTGAATCCAATGCCCCTGAGGCAATATCCCATGTTGGCGAGATATTATCATCAACGGTAAGGGTAACGATGAAATTTTCGGAAACATTACCACAGCCATCATTCGCTTGATAAATAATTATTCGTTGAAAATCATTCGGACAAGCTCCTGGTAAACTTATCGTATTATCGGCCAATACAGATACCGTAATATTATTATCCCCACAATTATCCACTGCTTCGGGCGGATTTGGTACGACCAGATCAGCAGCACAAACGAAAGTTGTGTTTAAATCACCCGGTTGTGTTACCCAAGTCGGCACAGTAGTATCCGTAACAGTGATGGTAACGACATACGGTGCGGAAACATTGCCACAAGCATCTGTTGCAAGATATTCGATGGTGCGCACATAGTCATTGCTACACACACCCGGTACTGTCGTATCGGTATCCACAGTTACAGCCATGCCAACATTAGTACAACTGCCGATTGCAGTTGGAGGGGGAGGCACGACAACTTGATCATCACAGGAAAAGGCAATGTCTAAAGCACCCGGGGCTTCCACCCAAGTGGGGGCAGTGGTATTGTCAACAGTAAGTACAATGTTAAAGGTATCGGAAATATTGCCGCATTCGTCCGTAGCAAGGTAGGAGATAGTTCTTGTATAGCGATCATCGCAAATACCGGGAACCGTAATATCACTTTCTTCTACGATGGTAAGGGTGGGATCACCACAGTTATTGGAAGCTGTTGGCGGTGGTGGTAAAATTAGATCAGCCGCGCAAGCAAAAGTAGTGTCTAGGCCACCCATGGGGTCATCCCATTGTGGCGGGATGGTATCATTTACTGTTACGGTAACGGTATATATTTCGGCAGCATTACCGCAATCATCCGTCGTTAGATACAACAATGTTCTTACGGATTCATTGCTACACGTTCCGGGAACCATGCTATCACCGATCAACCTAGGCGGCTCTAAAACCGAGTTACAAAGATCAGTAGCCGTGGGTACCATAGAAGGTGTTACATCTGCCGGACATGCAAAAACCAAATCTAACTCTCCTGGAGCCTGATCCCAAACAGGCGGCTCGTTATCTTCGACAATGATATTCACATCATAAGGTTCTGAAACATTCCCATATTCGTCACTTGCTTCAAAAGTGAAGGTCTGGATATATTGGCCAGTACAACCAAAGTCTACAGTATCCCTCACCTCTGATATAGTAATTGCTCCAAGCCCACAGGTATCTGTAGCCGTTAGCATATTACTAGCATTTCCCCGAATCTGTTGCACATATGATGCAATAAGCATAGTATCACTGCACTCAAAAGTAGAATCCAAGTCCAGAGGAGCTTGATCGAAAGTTGGTGGCACGGTATCTATGACAACGATATCAATGGGCAGGTCAATCACGCAACCATTCCCAACCCCCGTAACAGTGTAAGTTATGCTTGTATCTGTTGTTGAATTAACCATCGTCCCTGCATTGGTATCCAAATCCGTTGCCGGCATCCAAGTCCAAAGATATTCATCCCCATTAATAATTTCTAACGCAACATCATCTTCCGGACATTTATAATAAGTTAGAGAATCCGTAATATCTACAGTATTTGCCAAGACCGAAAAAGCCGGAGAAGAAAAGCTTCCTTCCTCCAAGAAAACCCCAGAATCAAAACGACAATCTGTCGCATCCCCAATAGCGAATTTGAAATGATAATCCGTACAAGGCTGTACAGGCACCGTAGCGGTAAGCCTAACCGTAAAACCATCGTATTGAACAGTAGTTCCCCCTTCATTATCTACGTATAGATTAGAATTATCTAGCCCTGTAGTAGCACAAAAACCTGGGCCCACATTATTAATGGCAACCGCATCCATAGTTCCAGGAATAAGGGCCACGTTTTCATTCATATACATCCCACCCGCGGGATTGATACCTGAAATGAAAAAACCAAAAGCATCATTAAAGCCGAGACAGAAAAACTCGTCATATTCCTCAGAGGCAAAAACATAGGAAAATGTCAAGGTATCCCCAAAAGATTGGAAGTCAAATTCCAGTATACAATTATCACACATCGCTGTTCCTGCCAACGCTGCAAGATCAGGATCATCTGGCTGCGCACCAGCACTCCCCTCATTATTGGTACCTGCACTATTGTTATCATCAGGCCCAATAGCGTTGAGCGCATCTCCAGTAGTAAGCAAGACTCCACCAGGAAGACCGACATTAGAATTCGCTTCATCAAAAAAGCCAGAACCATCCTCGGGGCAATTCAGCACAGGGTTAGAAATAACAACCCCTTGCCCAATCAGGTTACTAGCCAATGCTGCCGCATCCGTAGAAGGTGTAACCTCAAGCTGTGCGTAAGCTATAGTTTGAAAAGAAAAAAAGAGTAAAAAGAAAAAGCATTTCATCCAAAAGAAGCAGTAGAATTTATTCATCTTGATATGGATTTTTTTTATTGAATTTGTTGGTTTACTTATTGTTTTGTCTTATAGCCCTATGGCCAATCTTAGTCGTTCGATCCTTACATTCAAAAGGTTATTCCAATCTTCGACAGACATAGATTTCCCATAGAAAGTTGGGCTAAGCATTTCGATCAAGACCTTAGACTCCTCTGGTTTGAGTTCTAGCTCAATATGTTGATCAGACAACATTTCCAAAAGAGTAACAAACTTCTCCTCATTAAAAGATGGTATAGACATAACAGCTTCATAAGCATTACTCAGGGGCACCGAGGTATCAAGTGTTAGTATATAATTTTCGTCTATCGTAGCTTTTTGCTGGGCTGATATTTCTGTTGACATACAAAAAAATAACAACATGGTAAACAACCAATAAGCAGGGTTAACCGCAAGGATGATCTTTTTCACAGGACAAAATTTTATGATTATTAATAATAAAAAATTCACACACATATATCGCACACACCTTGTTATACAAGAATGCACTACTGTCATAATCTAGCTGTCCGGCGCATTACCGGATAAGTAATATTATACCAAAGCCAGGCTGAGACTATGCCTCAACAAAGCAAATCAGTTAATAAAGGAAAAATTCGGGTTGATGGGAACAAAGATTATAATACACTTAACCAAAGCGCATCAATACGCCTTGGCTACAAAGCATTATAGGGTATACCTTGTATATTTTAGATACAAATTATACCAAAATAGCCATACCAATTGGGAGGGTAATAAAATTCCACAATCAGTAAAATTAAGTTTTTTGTTTTTTAAGGACACCAAGATTAAGGGACGAATTTAATCTTGACATTTTGTCTGTAATAAATACTACACCAGACTTAGCCTATGATTGTAATACCTATAATTTAAACTAATGAAAAAATTGATACTAATAACACAAGTTAATATTAGGATATTTCTACAAAATGGAAAGCTTTATAGAAATTAGGAAAAAGAACAACTGTTCCCACTTCCTACTCACCACAAAACAACATATTTACAAAACAGATAACCCCAACACTTCTTCACGGTTTAAATTATGCTGCAAACTTAACATATTAATGTATTATTACATAATAATTGCCAATATTTAAACAACAAAAATACAACTTATTCTACCTGCAAGCAATCAACCCCTACAATTCATCGACACGGAAGCTTGTCAAATAAGTACAAACATCAAATATATTATTGATAATTCAGATTACTACAATTAAAATTAAAAGAAGATAAGACAAATTTTCAAAATAGGATAGATAACCAAGAATTAACATGGCAATCAGTGCATAAAAACAAATCAATGATTTTATGGTTATAGTCCAGCACATGCTATCCAGAGAAGCACCTACTTGTCATTATATGACTAACACAAATTCAATAATTGCAGTTGTACAAATATAACATTTTCATATTAAAATAACAAAACATACTTAATTTTACATGCATTTCTCGTGACAACATAAACTAAAAATAAAGCATATAACATAACAAAAATATATACAACGCAGATATACTATCTCCTTTCAAAATAAAGCATAAAAAAAACCGATATACACTGCATATATCGGTTTAGTATTGACTATCAAGCTAATATGTGAATTTAAAGTCACGTCACTTTTGCACTAATTGCATTTCACAATTTTTTTCATAAACACTTCTTCTTCTATTTCCAATATCAAAACATACGTTCCTAGTGACAATTTATCCAGATATAAATCCAGTTCATGACGACCTGTATTTAAAATATGCTGTTGAGCAACGAATTGCCTTCCTAACATATCCACGACCTTCAATCTTACTTTCGTATGTTCTCCTGTTACCTCAAAACTGACCTTTAGAAAATCATAGAAAGGATTTGGGGTTACACTCCACTCCACATCATCAACAATTTCTATAGGATTGTTTTGCACAGTGATCTTACCGGAAACCGCAGTGGTATTCCCACAGGCATCTATTGCTGTCCAAGTGCGAATCAGTTCGTAATCTGTATCACAATCTACAGCAATACTGTCATCATGATACACCATTACTGCGCTACAATCATCCACAACTTCTAGGTTTATGGCTTCCGGAATTTCATCACAATCTATAGTAATATCAACCGGCGTTTCTAAAAATACTGGGGCTGCTGTATCCTCCACCTGAATAATTTGACTTACCACGCTGGAATTCCCACAATCATCGGTTGCCACCCAAACTCTTGTCAACTCATAAACGGATGTACAAACACCTGGGGTAACAATCTCTTCAAAATACAGATCAACGTAACTATCGCAAAGATCCTTCGCAAAAATAATTTCCGGTTCTGGAAGACTTCCACAAGACACTGTTAGATCTTCCGGCATTACAGAGAACACCGGTTCCTCATTATCCACTACCGTTATTGTCTGAATAACTCCTTTTTCTTCCCCGCAATTATTCGATGCCGTCCAATGTCTCTGTAAGGTATATGATGCTGCGCAATCCCCTGGCACAACAGTTTCACTATAGGCCATACTAATTTCTCCGTCGCAACTATCCATTGCGGTAACAAGCTCTACTTCCGGTATTTCATGACAGGAAACTGTTATATCTTCAGGAACGTTTTCAAAACTCAAGTGAAACAAATCCATGATCAACAATTCTTGCACAAATACCGCTTGATTACCACAGTTGTCCGTCGCTACCCAAGATCTCGTTATGCCATAAGATTCTTCGCAGCTTCCCAGCGACACTTGTTCATTGAAATAAACCCCTACCGTACTATCACATTCATCTACCGCAGTCACCGCCGCTATCGCAGGTATGCCATCACAATCAACCGTAAGGTTTTCTGGAACATCTACAAACACAGGAGCAACATCATCTATGACACTAATTGATTGCACTTTGGAGGTTGTATTGCCACAGTTATCCGTCGCGAACCAAGTTCGTCTCATGGTATAACTATTCGCGCAAGCTCCCGGCATCGTTAGTTCACTATATTGAAGCATCACATTTCCATCACATTCATCCACGGCAGTAACCACTCCATCAAAGAGCATTTCATCACAGCTTATCGTGAGATCGTCAGGAACCCCCAACAATACGGGTTCAACATTATCCACTACGGTAATCGTTTGCGCTGTGGTTGAAATATTCCCACAAGCATCTTCCGCACTCCAGTTTCTTGTTATGACATAACTATTTTCACACAGTCCTGAAACAGTTGCTTCATGATATGAAATGGTTACATCTTCCGTACAGTTGTCCACCGCCATTATAGCTGGTACAGGGAAATCAGTCGCACAAGCCACCGTCATGTCATCTGGTGTGGTGGTAAAAACGGGTGCTGTTGTATCAAGGACATTTATGGCTTGTTCTGCAACAATCACCTCCCCACAATCATTCGTCACCGTCCAGCTTCTCGTCAAGGTATAGTTGCCCGCACAGCTGCCGGCAGTCATTGTTTCCCCAAAAACAACTGTCACCGCTCCGCCACAACCCATCGAAGTCGTTACCGTTCCAGCTTCCGGAATGGCACCACAGGAAACCGTTATCGCCTCGGGGACACTAGTGAACTCCAAGGCTTCCTGCATCATTACAACTATAAACTGCTGGGCGGAAACCGTGTTGCCACAATTATCGGTCGCCGTCCATGTCCTCGTTATCGTGTATGATGAGTCGCATGAGTTGCCTGTTGATTCTTCTGTAAAAATAAGCTCGACATTGTTATCACAATTATCCGTTGCGGATACAGTTTCGGCTGGCGGTACATCACCACATTCAACCG
>JAHDGC010000408.1 GCA_020627865.1 Saprospiraceae bacterium
TTTCTTCTGCTGATAAAATCATCATTTCTTCTTTGATAAATAGTGAACTTTGCTTTTCCATAGAAATCTTGTCTTTCAGCTATTTTGTTTTTGATGAAGTCTTTCAGCGCAGTATCATTTAAATTTTTAAGCAAGGGGCGTTGCGCTTGTTCATTTCTCAGTCGCTCTACCAACAAGGCAACAGAAGATTGTAAATATATGGTTATGCCCTGTTCATTCATCCAGTCCATATTATCAAAAAAACACGGTGTTCCTCCTCCGGTTGCCACGACAAGTTTTGTTTTTTTTGCAATGGATTTCAGGCAAGCTTGTTCGGTTTTCCGAAAGTAGTTTTCTCCATCTTCTTCAAAGATACTTTTGATAGAGCGTTGTTCCTTTTCTTCAATAAAGTTATCTAAGTCAACAAATTGAAAGTTCAGTTTTTCGGCCAATTGTTTGCCCAAAAAACTTTTCCCGCATCCCATAAAGCCTGTTAGAAAAATAGTCATAAGTGCTATTGTTAAAAAAGGGTTACACTGAAACACCAGCATAACCCTTTTCATAATATTTTATAAAACTATTTAGTCCGTGTCATTATTTCACCAAGGTAATTTTCTTGGTAACAACAGTATTGCCGGCATTTAACCTAACAAAGTACACCCCGTTAGCAAGGCTATTCATTTGAAGTTCTCTGGTATGCGTACCGCTCGCCAACGTACCGAAGCTTTCTGCCAAGACTTCTTTACCCAAGGCATCCACGACACTAATCGTAGTCTTTGCATTTTTAGCCATACTGAAATTCACCATTGCAACATCTGTAACAGGATTTGGATTGATGCTAAACTCAGATACTGCTTCCGGAGTTGTGATGTCAGAAATCACGGCATTTGAGAAACTAGCCTCTCCTGAGTCACCAAAAGTTGTCGGTAAGTTTATGATAATATCATTTTCAGAATTTCTCACAAAAACATATCCGCCACCAACGATACCATCACCATAACTATCCACAACGACCAGTCTATAACAACCGTCAGCCGGTATTTCAACAGTTTCCTCATAAAGTGATTCAGACGCGTAAGCTCCAGGATCATTTTCCGTTCCTTGATTAAGACCACCGCCATCAAGGCCAATATTAAGGTTTCCACCCTCAGCAACGATTCCTCCAATAGGATTCAAAACAGCCCAGTAAGTTTCATACCCCCAGAAATCCGTACGGATAGATAATTCTATTGTATTGGTCGTAACAGCATTTCTTAGTGCCGCAGAGACATCATCATCCGCAGCATTCTCATCCGCCATACCATTCGGTTCGGAAACATTAACATCCAAGTAGCCCGGTACTGTAGGAACCGTTGTAAAGCTGATAGGATTCAAAGTCACTTCCGTTTTTTCAAATATAGGTAAATTGCCCGTCCATTCATAGGTTTGCGCTGTTCCTCCGTTTGCAGAGTAGGTAATCAATGCTGAAGTCAGGTTATCATTTCCTTTATTCTGAAGCTCGACTACAGGAGAAAAAGTTTGTGTTCCGCTACAGAAACTTTCTGAAACATTAGTTACGTCTAAAAGCGCACTACCTACATCATAGCTAGATTCTAAAGCTACCTGATCATCTTTTACCGCCTGATGAATCGCTTTATTGTTATCATCCTGTACAAAAGCCACAACTTCTAACTCTCCCATCGTGTAGATGGTAAGATCAGTCAGGTTAAATGTTTCATTTATATCATAAGTATCTCCAGCAGCCCAAGTATTTTCAAGGGCAATTCCAGCAGATCCACCGACAAATTTTTTCAATACGTGGTGATACTTTGTTTCCCCATTGGTACCACCTGGAACATCTTCATAGTTAATAGTTTTTTCTGTAATGGCTATCCTCAGCCGAAGATCTCCAGAAGCATCACCAGTTGCTGTAACAGATCCTGTGATGGTCATCATATCATCTAAAACACTCGCCTCTAGTGTCATATCAAATGCAGACATTTCATCGTAAGCCGCATCAATTTCATCCTGCGATAAACAGGCTGGCGCCCAATCATAAGCATTACAATCATTTGTGATTCCAACGCCATTGACGAAACCATTAGGCACGCCCGAGATACCATAATAATCTACTCTGTCCTGAACTTCTCCCGGATTATCCAGATTCATTTGGTCAAAACCGGGCCAAGAGGTTTGGTATTTTAAAACAACTACTTTATCAGTATTCGCATCAAGTAAGGCATCAAAAGCAGGATTTTGACCGGCACATGGGCCGCATGATGCTTGTGTTGCTTCCTCAACCATGACAACACGGTTTGACTGAGCCGTCAAGCTAAGGGATGCTGTTATAAAAAAAGCTAATAATAGGGTAAAGTTCTTTTTCATAATGAAATTATTACATTGATTAGATAAGTTAAATTAGGTACTGTCATAACTGTATTGTATCCAGCATACAACAGGCTTTTTAGATATTTATCACAATTTTTGGAACACTTTGGCAACAAATATAACACTACAAGAGAGTTATTCATAATTTACCAAACTAAATCAAAGTCAATCCTTAAATTAAATGAAAAAATTAACATCTGAAAGACATTTCATGCCATTTTAGCCCTAATAGCCTCAATCAAAAAATCATTGATCTCTGTAAGGCTATTAAGAAAATTAATATCTGCAATTCTATTTTTATTTCATAACTTTGGGTGATTCAAAAAATAAAATAGACATTTAGGCAAATTAAAATAATAAATGCGCATTTTGCCTTAATACTTTATAGTAATTGTAAACCTTACGAAAACGTCTTAAGCATTACGACACTACAAGAACTCATAAATAAAATCTTCATGGATAAAAAAGCCTATCTCTCCATTGCTATCGCTGCTTTAGTCGGCCTCACCTTATTTTTACTCTATTCAAATGGTTATTTCACGAAAAAACAAGATATAGTGGCATCTCAGACGCCAGAAGCAGCCGGAAAGGAGCGGGAAAGTATGGCCATCAGTACAAAACGATCCGCAGAGGCAGCACCGGAACCAATGGCAGAGACAGAGCAACAGATCTACGATGAACCGATCAAACCAGATGTACAGAAGGTAGCTTTTTATAATGTAGAAAACCTATTTGATACCGTTGATGAACCCGGCAAAGATGATGAAGGCTTTACGCCCAAAGGAGTCCTGAACTGGACAAAAGCGCGATATCAAACCAAACTGGATAATATTTCCAAAGTAGTCCGCGGCATGGCTTTCCCTGAACTTTTGGGTTTGTGTGAAGTTGAAAATAAAACCGTCCTGAAAGACTTAATCAAACATCCAGATTTATCCAAGGAAAAGTATCGTTTTGTTCATTATGAATCACCTGACAAGCGGGGAATTGATTGTGCTTTTTTATATAAAAAAGACATTTTTAAGGTGGAGGATTCTGAATATATCCGGATAAACTTTCCTAAAAAAATTGTAACGGATTATACGACGCGTGATCTGCTATATGTCAAGGGACAGTACATGGGCAAGGAGCTATTTCATATTTTCGTGGTGCATTGGCCAAGCCGTAGAGGTGGCCCCGAAGCTAGTGAACCGAAAAGGATTTATGTCGCGCAACAGGTCAAGAAGAAAATTGACACATTGCTGAAAAAAGACCCCAATGCCAACATCATTGTTATGGGAGATTTTAACGATACCCCTGCCAACAAGAGTGTCGCCGACATCCTTAAAGCGCAATCACCGGATCGGATCAATGCTCAAACCGCACTTTACAACTGTAGCTTACCTTTATTTAAAAAAGGAATCGGCAGCCACAATTATAAAGGGGAATGGAATATGTTGGATCAAATTATTGTCAGCAAGTCTTTATTAGATAATGATGGACTCAAGGCAAGCTATACCAAAGTGTACCAGAAGAAGGAGATTACTTTTTATCATCCAAAATATGGTCTGATGCCTAACCGAACCTATAGTGGCCCTAATTACTATGGTGGGTTTAGTGATCATCTTCCGATTTATATTGAGTTGGATTAATTATGAAAATCTGGGGTACAGTTTGACTGTATCCCAGATTTTCAGCATCAACTGGTAGCTACCTGGCAAGAGATATAATCAATTTTTCAACGAAAACATTTTTTCCATTTTCAGAAAGGATGCGAATCACGTACTGCCCAGCACAAAGGTGACTTATATCAATCCTGTTTTCGGATTTATCTAAAGTTTTTGCCAAAACTCTTTTCCCAGAAATCGAGAAAATCTCTACATAATTTTGTCCGAAGCTCCCATTTTCAAAATGGATAAACAAATCATTCGAAGCTGGATTCGGAAGGATACTTAGATTAACCTGTGGTGTTACGTCCTCAATATCATTGACAATTTCAGAACAAGATACCATTGATGAAAAAAGTTCAAGATCACAAGGAATTGAAGATTGTGATATCCAGTCATAAGAAATATCCCCATGTAAAAAACAAACCCCCGATGGAGAAGAATCGAAACCAAGCGGAAGAGTGCCGCCATCAAGTAAGCCTAATTTACTACCGATCCCCTCTATCCAAATCTCTGGGGGATAATACAGGAATGGTTCAAAAACAATAAACTTCCGGACAGTCCCTCCAATATCTTGAGAATAGGTTTCTTCAACGACCAGTTCCCCTCCTTCTACCGGAAATACATCACCGACCTCTAAAGAAAAATCATACAATAAAACCTCTCCGGAATTCTTCCACAAGTATATCTGTTGATCTTCGGCCCTAATTGCCCTCCAATATGTACTTTCAAATACGCCTTCATCTTCATCAAAACTGACCCTGTACAGTTTCTGATAACTGGTGTTGTCGATAATCGTATCTCCGCAAAGATGATAATAGCTATAGAGCGGAACACCTGCAACTCCCCACAAAACATTCTCCCACCATGCATCAGAGGCCGGAAAATTTTGTGCGGGAAGTACTTCACTAAAACTAGTTAGTAGCATAAAACACAAGATGCTGATTTTAGGGTTTAAAATCTTCATAATTTATAATGATTAAGTTTAAAAAATATCGCATAGCAGTATTCTCTCTCTACCAACCCCGCTCTATTCTTTAAAAACTTCACCTCCTTTCATCACAAAATCCACCTTCATCATTACGGTTATATCCTCCAATGGATTACCGGAAACCGCCACGATATCCGCCAGTTTCCCCGCTTCTAAGGAGCCTAATTTTTCTTCGATACCTAACAATTTCGCCGCAGACATCGTTGCCGACTGAATCGTTTCCATCGCAGGCATCCCCGCCTCTACCATATATTGAAACTCTAGGGCATTTTTGCCATGTTTGAACACCCCCGCATCTGTCCCGAAGGCAATTTTCACCCCTCTTTTGTAAGCTTTCCCAAAAGTCGTCTGGATTTTGGGGCCAATCTCTAATGCCTTAGGAACAATAATCTCCGGATAGTATCCCGCGATCTTTGCAGAATCCGCCACCGATCTTCCCGCCGTAATGGTTGATACCAACCAAGTTCCTTTTTTGATCATCAAATCCATTGTTGCCTCACTCATGAGCGTACCGTGTTCAATAGAAGTAATTCCAGCCTTCACGGCTCTTCTCATCCCTTCGTCTCCGTGTGCATGTGCAGCGGTAATCATTCCATAATCCTTGGCCGTTGACACAATAGCCTCCAATTCCTCATCCGTAAACTGTGGCCCTTGTCCGTCTTTTGCTACACTCAATACCCCACCCGTTGCGGTGATTTTTATCAAATCAGCGCCATTCTTGTATCGTTGTCGTACGGCTTTTCGGGCATCTTCGGGGCCATTAATTACGCCCTCATTCGGGCCAGGATCGCCCATCAAATCCTTCCGCAAACCATTTGTTGGATCGGCATGTCCTCCTGTTGTTCCGATAGCCTTTTCTGCAGTATAAATTCTGGGGCCGAGGATGTAGCCCCTATCTATCGCACTTTGCAAGGAGACATTTACACCAGAGCCTCCCAAATCCCTCACGGTTGTAAAACCTGCCATGAGGGTCGTTTTGCAGTATTGCGTTGCCCGTAAAGCGACATCGGCCTTATTCATCCGGAAAGACTCTTCATACCTTTTCTTGCTGGTTTCTCCCTCTAGATGAACATGCATATCCATCAGGCCTGGCATAACGGTGTGCGCTTTCAAATCAATGAGTTCCGCTTTTTCAGGTACCTTTTTATAGCCTTTTTCGACGGACTTGATTTTCTTACCTTCCACAATAATGGTCACTTCTTTTTGTGGCTTATCGGCAACACCGTCGATAAATAATCCGCAATGGAGGTAGGTTTCTTGTGCTATAGTGGATATTGTTACAAAAAATAGCAATACAATTAAGGAGATTGTGTTTTTCATCGTAGCATGTTTTTAAAAAGGCAAAATATACCGAAAGGCTTATTAAACAATGAACCGACAAAACATATAATAATGCTAACCATTAAGACATGAAGGCCATTAAGAAAGAACAAGTTGTTTCCTTAATTTTCTTAAATCCTTAATGGTTCAAGGAAAACCTGCTTGTCCCTGCGGACACGCAGGCAGGTCACTGTTCATTTAGCCATTTGTATATATTCACCCAACGTTAAGGCAAACTAAAATAATAAATTACCCATTTTTGCGTCATCTTTTTCCACGATACTGCGTTAAAAAGCCTCGCCGATGCCCTGCATTGCCTACGTTTTTTGCCCTGCCTTCCGAGGAACGCAGGCAGGCTTGTCTAGTGAAAAAATATTTAGCCAAAATGTGCATTTATTAACTTTAATTTGCCT
>JAHDGC010000409.1 GCA_020627865.1 Saprospiraceae bacterium
TGATTATCAAGCACTTATAAAAGAAATTTTGTAAGTGCTTTTTTCGTTGGTTAGAACAAATTGGCTTTTCCTCCCCTTGAAAAGCAAAAAACAGCAGCTTGTACTTATAACAAGGTGCTGTTTTGGCTTGTTTCGTTGACTTGTCCGGACAATATCACTAACTACCGATACGGCATCCCCTTCTTATCCAAACTCCCGATAGCGATCACCTGCTGGGGGGATAGTCACTTTAAACCTTCATCAGGAGGGAACTCGTATTGAAATAAGGGGCGCGGATACAGGAGTCGGTATTCATCCAGAAGATTTACCACATATTTTTGATCGTTCCTACCGAGCGCAATATGATGGCCGGAAAGAGGCCGATGGTTTGGGTATTGGGCTTTTTCTTTGCAAGGAATATGCTGAGTTAATGGGGGGGCGAATTAACTGTAGAGAGCAATAGCCTAGAAAGGGAAGGGAGTATTTTTACTTTAATGCTTGATCTTAAGGAGATGCCAACATCCGATCTACATGATAATAAAATCGTAATGGCCGATAGTCAAAGACATGAACAGCCAGCTAATGTAACCGGAAAAATCCGGTGGAAGTTTGAGTAAGGCTCAATAAAATAGGGCAGGCGATTGCAAAGGAAAGTGACGTATATTATGTGTAGCATTTTGTTGTGTGTTTTGATTTCCCCGGCTTGGAAAACTTGACTCCAAACCCAACATCAGGGACACAACTTTTAATATTGCCGCACAACTACGTAAACTGCAATTCCCCTGCTGACGAATCCAGATACACAACATGATTACCTGGATACTGTAACTGTGATGCTTTGGCTTGGGCGATAAATTCCCCGGGCTTATATCAGGGGCAGACAACTTTGCATAATCCTTCTTCAAGTCATTATGGCTACTCTTTAAATCCATGTATTTTCCTTTCCAGTTATCCCGGCTCGCCATTAGCTCTTTATTCCGCTTTTTTAACGCTGAATTTTCTTTCCTTCTTTCTTTGGCTTTTTCACGCCATTTTTGTTCCTAGCCTTAGCCTATTCAATATATGATTTTTAGTCATCATCCAACCCACCTACTTCTGGTAGGTGGTATTGGGGTTCAAATATATTGAAATGAATAGAACCCCTCGGAATTATACCCCAAATCGACTACTCTGCTAAATTCTAGCCCCTCCACTGGAAATTCTTCCAAATAAATCCTATTTTTGGCTCATATTTCATGAAGTATCTTTATGAAATACCCCGCTTTACACATAATTTAATACTTAATACAATACAGTGCTAGACAAAATACTTGAACAATTCAACAATAGAAATATCAAGGCCATCTCTGGGATGGATGCCAGCTTTTTATATGCCGAAACACCGACCAGCCCGATGCATGTGGGCGGTGTCGTAATCATAGAAGGTTCCTTCGATTATGAAACCTATAGAAATATCGTGCGCTCTCGCATTCACCTCATTCCCAAGTTGCGCAAACGGCTCGTTTTCGTCCCGCTCAGTGTCGATTATCCTTATTGGGTGGATGATCCACATTTCGATATTGATATGCATCTCCATCGAATTGCTCTACCCAAGCCAGGCGGCTGGAAGGAACTTCGGGCGGTGGCTTCCGATATTTTTAGCCAACATCTGGACCGTTCCCGTCCGCTTTGGTCATTCACTTTCGTGGAAGGGCTGGATTCTATTCCGCAAGTGCCGAGTGGCTCCGTGGCGATCATTTCCAAAATCCATCATGTTGCCGTAGATGGGGTAGAGGGCGCGGGCATTCTGAGCCTCTTGCTCAACCCTACGCCTGACAAGCAAGATATTCCGGAGCCGAGGCCTTTCCATCCAGAACCCTTGCCCAACGAGTTGGAGCTGATTATGAAAAGCTCGGTGAGTTTTGCTTCTAAGCCACTCAAGTTTCCCAAATTACTGAAAGAAACGGTTACGGCAACACTAAAGGCAGGGGTGCTGACCCGTGCCCAACGTTTGGAATTGCCGACGGCGCCTTTCTCGGCACCACCAACCCCGCTGAATGGCATTATTGCTGCCCGACGGAAATGGAACACCACTATCCTTTCTCTAGATCGGGTGAAAGCCATCAAAAAAATTATGGGCACAACATTGAACGATGTCGTCTTGGGAATTTGTGCGGGAGCCTTACGGCGTTATTTGTTAGAAAAAGGAAAATTGCCTAGGAAACCACTCGTCAGTATGGTGCCGATTTCTACACGGCAACAGGTTACGGAAGCAAATTCTGGCAACCAACTTTCTGCGATGTTGGTGCAACTGGCCACTGATATCGAAGACCCGATTGAAAGGTTGGAAAAGATTTTTGAAAATACCATTCGGGGCAAGACTTATCAAGGAGCTATGGGGGCAAAGACGCTGGCAACAATGGCCGAGGTGGTGCCTTTTGGTATTGCGAATCAGGCGGCAAGGCTCTATTCTCGTTTCAATGTGGCGGAAATGCATAATCCCGTTTTTAATGTTTTGATCACCAATGTGCCGGGACCTCAACTACCGCTTTATATGAATGGGCATAAAATGATTTCCGCGATGGGCATGGCCCCGATTATTGATGGCATGGGTTTAATCATTACGGTGTTTAGTTATAACGGTTTGCTAACACTTAGCCCGACTTCGGATGTGAAGACGATGCCCGATTTGGATGATTTCACCCGTTATCTGAGGGAAGAAGCGAATATTCTGGAAGAGGCTGTTTTGAAACATGGTAAATCCGCGAAAAAGAAAGCGCCAAAAGTGGAAACAAAGGCGAGTTCGGATGCACTTTTCAATCATCTAAAAAAATACCTGAAAGATAATCCGGAGTTTTTGAAACCGAACACCGGCGTTTTCCAATTCAATATTACTGGCCCTGTAGAAACAACTTGGAAACTGGATTTTAATAAGCGACCGGGTTCGGTGAGAAAAGGGGCGGCCAAAGAGCCAGATGTGACATTCACCGTAAAGGATGAGCACATCATGAAAATTGCAAAAGGAGAACTTAATATTCAGGCGGCCTTCATCCAGGGCAGGCTGAAAATCAAAGGGGATTCTTCTAAGGCGATGCGAATGGGGGCGATTTTGGGTAAGATTCCGCCGTTGAACTAATGTTACGAAATATTCTCGTTCAGGTTTTCCAAGCTTCTAAAGTTTAGGAAACCTGAACAGAAATTCATTGCTAATGCAATTCTTTAATTTCAACCCCAATGCATTACAAAGAATATTTAAAAAACTACAAGACAAAATTAAAACTAGCCGTTTCAAAAGATTTGGAAGCCGGGCTAGATGCCTTGTGTAGTTTGTGCCTGATGCAAAAGCGATTTGCTTTTCTCGTAACAATATTTTTACTGAATTGTAATGTCCTTCCCTTTATGAAAAACGAAAAACAACCTGCATCTTCTCCTGAACAATTAGGACAATTTTTTTTCGATGCTGTCATACAAAACGACTTTGCTGCCTTCCAAAACTTGTTTGCTACCAAAGCAGATTTTCTTTTCTTTCTAGCAAAATCCAATTTATCAGAAACGGAAAAAAAGGAACATGTCAGTAATGTAAATGATTTGTTGAGAGCCAAAGAAGAAATCAAAACATTTTATGATGATGTATTGGAAGAAGCGGCTGCCTGTAAAATTGATTGGAACAAGGCAACAGTTTCTAAAATTACCCATGAGCGTAAAACGGTGGCTGGGGTTGCGCAACTAAGGATTACGGTGGATTGGGAACATGCCGGAGCGCCTTATCAATTTGTTTTGAGACAATGTTTAGAAGGGGCTGATAAATGGGTCATTACACAAAATGCTGGCTTCTTTGATCCCAACTGGCGGGAAAAACTTGCGGCAACGGTCCAAATCGAAAAAGGATTTGCCGGAGAGCAATGGCCAGCCGCATTGAAACGATACGAAGCCTTTATCTCACAAATTGAAAGAGACTCAAAGCTGTTTTTTAAACAAAAAGATAAAATAGAAACTATTACAACAATAGAAGCACGTGTGGGTATGGTATTTCCCAAAGCTTTAAAAAATATGTATCTTAATGAAGGGGCATTCGCCATAGGGGATGCACTTGAAATGAATGCTGTTTTTCTATACCGTGCTGAAAAACTGCTTTACTTTTTAGATGAAGATTTTAAGGCCTTAAGTATCTCTCAATTTGGTCTTGCGGAAATGATCGACTTTACTATCGGGCATCCGGAATTGAAAGAACTCCTTTCTGCAGAACAATATGCTTACTTGAACAGCAATTATAAAATTTTTGGTGTTTACTATCATAATGAAAGTGATTATCGGTTCTATTATTTTGATGAAACAGGGAAGTTTGGTACGGTGGAGTATAACCACGATTGGTATCATTTTAATAGAATGGATTGGGACAATACGTTTATTCCTTTAACAACAAAAAGTAAGGCAACCCTTTCTTTTGATGCCTTGATTTCTATGGAAATAGATGAAGTTATTGCGGCTGATCTGGAGGATTGGTTGGATAATGGGGAGTGAAATTGAAAGGGTAGGTAAGGTCTTATGGCATCGGTTTGTATATTTGATTATCAACAAATTATACTACCTGTTCTCACTATGCATGCGGAGTAAAAAAGTAAAATCTCAGAGCGCGATATATACAGGAAATGGAAAAGCTGGGATAAAACCGGAGGGGTATTTCTATTAAAAAATGTCTCTGGATTTGAAAATGGGAAGCGGAATATTGAGAAAATTGGTATTTTCCCGTAGTAAAAGGCGCTATTCAGGAAATTATGCCGGAAAAGTTTTATTTTGTAAAAAATTGGGTTTGCTTTTGGCATCCCTAATTTATAGAACCTGTAAAATATTGAAATCATGAGCATGGAGCATATAGATAAGGTGGCATTAAAAACATTAATCAAGGAAATTTTGAAAGAGGACATCAGCCTTTTTAAAGAGGTCATCCGTGAGATTCTTGCAGAAAATCAAATCATCACTACAGCAGAACAAGCCGAGAGAAGGAAGAAACTGGAAAGGTTGATTGATGAAGATTTTGATAAATATGATGAAGTCTTTAAAGCTTTGGCGTAACCGATAAAAGGAAATACAGCAAATGAAATTTTGATTGAATTTACCTTAGAGGTTGCAGCAGGGAAAATTGAGCTAGAGGAATGCCAGAAATGGTTCGAGGAAAATATTGATAATTATGAAAGCCAGACCAATTATGGATAAGCTACTTTTTGATGAATATTCCAAATTGCCTAAAGAGATTCAGGCACAGGTGAGGGATTATATCGAGTTTCTGGTGTCAAAATATCAGGGCAAATTTTCAGGGAAAAGGCCAGATAAGGAAACCAACGAGTTTCAACAATTGTTGCTCAATGGCCCTGTCATGGATGATGAGCAGTATAACCAATTCTTAGACAATAGAAAATATTTCAGTACATGGCGGACGAGTTAATTTGTCTGGATACCTCCAAAACTAAGTTTCAAAACACTAGATGGAGCAACAATAAATTGGTACAAGAGTACCGGAACTATCCAAATCCAAGGAAAATCTAATGTCAAGGATAAATGTGAAGCAAAGTTTAAGCAAATAGATTTTGAAGAATTGCATGATCCTGAATCTAAACTTTTAAATGAAGCTATTGGGCGAGAAAATGAAAAGGCTGTTAAGAAAAATACAAAAATATTTGTTGTTCATGGACATGATACAACCGCAAAGGAACAATTAGAATTAATCTTGCATAGACTTGGATTAGAGCCGTTTGTTTTGATGATTAGATGAATTTTTACAAGGGAATGAGTTCTGTTTTTTGTTGAAAGGATATGCTGGTTCTGGAAAAAGTTTCTTAATGAAGGGAGTAACAGATTATTTTAAAGAAACTAACTCATCAAATATCAATACCATCTTTTTATTTTCACCCTTCGCTCTTTGAATCAGGCCATCCAGATATAACTTCTTTGATTTTTTTGGTTCAAAATAATCATCGCCCGGATTACGTAATAAACTATTTATTGTGATTACATGAATGTCATTTTTGACCAGATTCTCTATATCAGGATTAGGTATTTCAAGACGTTTATAATCCGTTAAAGTTCTTCCTAGTTTACTGAGTAGGATTTACCAACAAGGTTTCTGATTTGAATACAAAACCGTAGAGACGCAATGCATTGCGTCTCTACGGTTTTGTATTCAGCATACCCCGATGCTCTGCGTCGGAAAACATTATAATGTTTAGCCTTGTGGGGCGATACCCCGTACCCTCTGGGTCGGGGTAGTTCATTTAAACGGGATTTTAAAGCAATATCCAAAGTTTTACTTTTGATGACATTGAGGTAACTGTTTATCTGCTCATGTAGGGGACAGGATGCTAAAACAGATGTGGTCTGTGCATCCCATGCATCAGGACTGATGAAAAATCCGGTGGAGAAATGTTTGCGCTTTTTAGCTTGTGTAATTCTTGTATATATCGGTGCTTTTCTTTTCAGATACTCCAAACCCCCAAATCATACCCTTACAGGCATAAAAAAAATCCCATAACCAAAAGATTACAGGATTTTGAGTACCCCGGGCGGGACTTGAACCCGCACGTCCCAAGGGACACAGGATTTTAAGTCCTGCGTGTCTACCAATTCCACCACCAGGGCATTTCATTGGGTTTGCATACATGATGCATACAAAGAAAAAGCCTTCTGCTTAAAGAAGGCTTGAACTTTAGAGCGAAAGACGAGATTCGAACTCGCGACCCCGACCTTGGCAAGGTCGT
>JAHDGC010000410.1 GCA_020627865.1 Saprospiraceae bacterium
GGGGGAGATCGCTCTAATGCCGAAAGGCCATTTCCCCCTTTGGAGGGGGATAGGGGGAGGATGGTTATCAACTTAACTGCACCTAATTTATCACACATTCATTTTATTTAAAAAAGCAGTTCTCAGAACTATTAAATATTTTCATATGAAAAAGCTAATTGGTACAATAATATTTGCCTCCCTTTTTCTGATCGTTTCAGCACAACAAGAACAGCAATATACACAGTTCATGTATAACAAACTGGGACTGAATCCCGGATATGCTGGTAGCCACGAAGCGATGTGCCTCACAGGGGTTTATCGGCAGCAATGGATGGGGTTGGAAGGCGCGCCTGCTACCCAGTTGTTGAGTTTTAATATGCCTTTGTCAAATATGCGAGCTGGTTTAGGGGTGAACCTCGTAAGGAATACTATCGGTATTTCCACAAGGGTTAGCCTAGATGCTTCTTATGCTTATAGGCTTAGATTAGGACAAGGGATGTTGGGCATCGGTCTTCAAGGTTCCATCAGAAGTATCCGACAAAACTATGCGGATGATCGCTTAGTTGCCACCCAGAACATCCTCATAGATGGAGCAATTCCAGATGGTGAAAAAAGTAAGGTGGTTCCCAACTTTGGAGCAGGTCTTTACTACCAAGGTCGTAATTACTATGTTGGGCTTTCCGCTCCTCGCTTGTTGGCCAATAACATTGACTTCAATGATGCAGGAACCATTATCGGACGCGAAGTCCTACATATGTTCCTGATGGCTGGCGTTGTCTTTGACGTCTCGGAGTCGGTTCAGTTGAAACCACAGATCTTGCTGAAATATGCTAAAAATTCACCTTTTGATGCCGACATCAACCTGATGGCAATCTTCGCTAAGAAATACTCGGCAGGGGTTACCTATCGCTTGGGTGGTTCAACGGTAAGTGGTGGTGGAGAATCCATAGATTTTTTGCTGGCTGCTCAAATACTGGATAATTTATTGTTAGGCGTATCTTATGATATGACTTTATCAGAGTTGAAAGACTACAATAATGGTGGTATCGAGGTTGTTTTACGGTATTGCTTAGGAAGCTCTGAAGGAGATGAGATTATCAATCCAAGATTTTTCTAATAGACTAATTCAGGATTTTATAACGGTGTGTTCTTCTAGGAATCAGGCTAAAGTGTAATTGGACAATGCAAAATTAATATAGAATTAAGCATGTTCAGATCGGCATATTGAGGGAAGCTTACAGCGTAGAGCATAATGCTTCCAAGAACACACTGTTATTTTTTTGTTTTCTTATCATAATTCTTCCTATTTTTGGGTTATGATTTGAGACTGTTTGCATAAACCAAATCCATTGTAATGAAGATCTTTAAAATATTCTGGCCTCTATTTCTATTCACAATAGTTGTTACGGGAGTTGCTGCACAGGAAAGTTCAACATCAAAAGCAGCCAATAAACTCTATGAAAAAGGCGGCAAAGTATTCCTGCGAAACACCCTCAACATTAACACGGAAAACCTAGAATTCTCACCAGCATACTACCAAAATGGGATCGTATATGCTACGAGCCGCTACAAACAAGGCATCAGGGATAAAAAAATCAATGAAACTTTCTTTGAATTATTCTATGCAGAATTAGGCCCGGAAGCCATGCCGATGAACGCCAAGGAATTCTCCTTGCAAGTTAATTCCCACCTGCATGAAGGCCCCGTGACCTTTGATCGCGCAGGCGATATGATGTATTTTACCAGAAATAACCTTAAAAAAGGCCTTAGAAAAGCGGATTCCCAAGGCGTAACCCGACTGAAAATCTACAGCGCAAAACGCGGGGCTTTTGATTGGGAAGACATCAAAGAGCTGGAATTCAATAGCGACGAGTTCTCTTGTGCGCATCCAACCCTTTCGGCAGATGGCAATAAACTTTACTTCGCTTCTGATCGCCCCGGTGGTCATGGTGGCATGGATATTTATGTCGTGAGAAAGATGGCGGAAGGTTGGTCTGCTCCCGAAAATCTCGGTGAGGGTGTCAACACTCCTAATAATGAAGTTTTCCCGTTTATTCACAGTAGTGGGCAATTGTTTTTTGCTTCTAATGGCCATGATGGACTGGGTGGATTAGACATCTACGTCACTTCCCAAAATGGGGAGAGTTTCGGTAAGGTTAAAAATATGGGAGAACCTTTCAATTCGACTGCGGATGATTTGGGTTTGATTCTCAGCCCCGACGCGACTTCGGGTTATTTTGCTTCTGCCAGACCGGGTGGTTTGGGTAAGGATGATATCTACATGTTCCGGATTGAGGAAGGTTTGGCCGGTGCAGAACCGGAAACCATTGAGGCGAAAATTGTTGTCATAGACAAAGCTACTGGTGCTAGAATTCAAGGGGCAGATATTCGCGTGCTTGAAAATACACCGCAAGGTTTTATCGGTGGTGGTAATAAATTATATGAGGCCGTATTGATGCCTGCGGTGGAGGGTTCCTCTGAGCTGGTTTTCAAATTGGTTAGGAAAGATGCGGATTCCTTAGGGCCTGCGGACAAGATTTCGGATGCCAACGGGGAAGCGATATATCCTTTTATTGGAGAAAAACGCTACCTGATTCTGGTGACCAAAGATGGTTATGATAGTGGCGAGCGGGATTATGTGACGATAGGAAATACTGGTGCCGGGGTGATTGAGATTCCACTAGAAAAACCGAACGCTGTAGTTTCGACTACGCCCACTTCGATAGAGTGTTCGACTTTGGCCGGTACCGTTCGGGATAAAACCACCAATGCGATTATTCCAAACGCAAAAGTGCGCATCAAAAATAACTGTGATGGAGCGGAGCAAATTGTATACTCGGATGGCCAAGGAAACTTTACGGCCTGCTTGCAAGTCGGTTGCGACTACAATTTGTTGGGAGAAAAGATAAATTACATCAACGGACTGGCTTCTGTTCCCAATCGGGTGCCGGGCAACTTGCAGACGGAAGTATTGCTGACGCCAACGAGTGGTTCTTTTGCACCAACAGTCGGTTCTGTCATCGTATTGGAGAATATTTTTTATGATTTTAATAAATCACATATTCGTGCCGGAGCTGCCAGAGAGCTGAGCGAGCTATATGATGTGATGAGCAATTACCCGTCTATGGTGATTGAGTTGATCTCGCATACGGATTGTCGGGGCGATGCGGGTTATAACCAAAGGTTGTCTAAGAAAAGGGCACAATCTGCCAAGGAGTTCCTCGTATCCCGAGGCATTTCCTCTAGTCGGGTTTCTACCCGAGGCATGGGGGAGTCTAGCCCTAGGGTTGAATGTGGTTCTTGTAATGATTGTACAGAAGAAAATCATCAATACAATAGGAGAACGGAGGTGAAGGTAATCAGTATTGATAGTGCGCTGGATGTGCAGTATGGAGACAATGCACCGGAGGTGATTGATCGGAAGAACAAATAGTATTTTAGGCGAAAGCCAATAATATTCCGGATTTACTGGGATCAAAAAACGTTTACTAAACTTTGGAAGTCTAGTAAACGTTTTTCTTTTATAACCCTTTGAGTACCGTGTAATTTAAATTAATTATAAAAACGAGTCCCATCGGGACGGCATATCCTTGCCAGAAACGTAAGTGTCTGGAACGTTTGCAGAGAAAAAAATTATTTAAATAAATTTAGATTACAGTGTATTGAGGAGGCCAAAGTTGGGGTACAGCTTCAAGCTGTACCCCAGCTTTAGCGCAAGCCATTCCCTAGATTTTCCTACCCATGCAACCATTCCCACAAAGATTTGTCTCTATTACTAAAACCATCTGTCTGACACTTGGATTATAAGAACACTCATCGGGATATCATAGACGCTTGTAAAAGGGGGAACCAGCAAGCCCAGTTTAATCTTTATCGCCTATATTCGAAGGCCATGTATAACATATGCCTGCGGATGATGAAGAACGAACTTGATGCAGAGGACATGCTGCAGAACTCCTTCATTGATGTTTTCCGGAAATTGGATACCTTTAAGTTTGAATCTTCTATTGGCGCATGGATCAAGAGAATTGTTATTAATAATTGTATCAATAGTCTAAAGAAAAGGCAACTAGATGTCCAATCTTTGGAAGATCATCCGGTGGAACGGAATAACTTTGTGTCAGAGGTGGAAGAAATCCCTGTTGGGCTTTCTGTCGAGGTGGTCAATCAAGCCCTTTATTTGTTACCGGATGGTTACCGGGTCGTGTTTAGTTTGTATATGTTGGAAGGGTATGATCATCAGGAAATTGCCGAAATTTTAGGTGTTTCGGTAGCGACATCGAAGTCTCAGTACAGCAGGGCTAAAAAGAAATTAAGAGAATTGTTAATCAAAGAAATTATCTGATGAATGATCCACTAGAACAATTTATCAAACAGAACCGAACAGAATTTGATGATAAAGTACCCCGGTTGGAAGTTTGGGCGGCCATAAATCAGGCCGTCAATGAGCAGCAGTCCAAGGCCAAAGTTTTCTCCCTTTGGAAGTTTGCTCGCGTAGCCGCTACCGTTGCTTTTTTGGTTACGGCAGGTGCGCTAGGAGGCATTTATATGACACAACATCATCATGCTGGCATTGCCGGATTGAGCGACGTTTCTCCAGAAATGGCGGAGCTGGAAAGCTTTTACCAAACAGAAGTGGATCGGAAACTTGTCCGGTTAACCAGTTCTGGACATTTCGATGATGCGATCCAAGATGATTTGAAACAACTGGAAGTCGTGATGGATGATCTTCGTGAAGAACTGGAGACTCATCCGGAACGAGATAAGGATGTTATCATCAATGCCATGATTCAAAATTATAAAACCCGTATTGAAATTCTGGAAACCGTAACACAAAGAATAGAGGCGCTAGATTCAGAAAAAAATAAAACAAAAGAACATGACAAATCTATCAATATATAACAATAAAATTGCAGTATTGTTACTATGCGTTTTTATCGGTGCTGCGACCTATGCAGAAGCTGCCGTTCTTGTAAAAAAACAGAGTTTTAATAAGATCATCCAAAAAGAATTTGACATTACCCGAGATGGTATGGTAAGCCTCTCTAATCGGCATGGGAAAGTGGAGGTGGTTACGCATGAAGCACTCAAAGTAGAGGTGGAGGTTAAGATTACGGTAGAGGTGCGGAGCGAGTCCTGTGCAGATGAAATTTTTGATCGAATTATTATCGCCTTTTCTAACAATGAAAGTACGGTGAATGTGCAGACTTCGATTAATTCCAAGAGTATGTGGGATAATTTCTGGTCTTCCTGTAAGAATGATAATTTTACCATTGACTATTATGTGAAAATGCCGAAGTCAAACCGACTGGATCTTTATAATAAATATGGAAATACTTATGTCGGAGAATTGGATGCGCCTGCGAATGTAGATGTAAAGTATGGGAATGTCAAAATGGATGGCGTTAATGATGATCTTGATATTACTATTGGTTATGGAAATGGGACAGTGGCAAAAGCGCGGGATGTTAATGTTGCCTTGAAGTATGGGAAGCTCAATATTGGGGAATTGAAGGATTTGAATATAGAGAGTAAATATTCAAAAGTCGTATTTGATAAAGCAATGGATGTCAACAGCATTTCCAAATATGATACTTATCGGATTGGTGATGTGAATGAGTTTAAAAACACGGGGAAATACGATAACTTTGAAATTCGCTACGCCAATATTGTAGAAGCTACTTCAAAATATACCGAGTTTGAAATTGATGAGCTGGCCACGAGTGCGAAGCTGGATTTGCGATATGGCAATGCTACAATTGGCGGTATTGCGCCAGGGTTTGCGAGCATTCGACTGGATGGAGATTATACTGATTTTAAGCTGGAGTTTCAAGAAGGGGCAGATTATCATTTTGATCTGGCAGGAGATTATACGACGATTCGATATCCGAAAGAAGCAGACATTGAGTTTGAACGGGAAGAAGATCAGGAGCATGTGGTAAAAGGCGTTAAGGGAAATAAAAATAGTAAGAGTTTGCTTAAAGCTCGTTTGAGTTATGGTGGTTTGCGTATAAAGTAATCGTCGGGGCGTAATGCTTACCCAATTAATACCTATGCTCTTTTGCGGACATGTTAGAGGTTCAGAGAACCGATTCCATTTGTAGATGAAAAAACGAATAGATGAATATGAGGTACATCGTACCGGCACCGTTTAAACGTCTACACGTAACAATTTGATAATAATTTGAGATATTCCATATAGCATTTCTTTTGCCTTTTTTCCCGATTTCTTCGTATCTTGCAAGCTATGAAAATTCAATTTTGTGGTGCGGCCAGATCAGTTACGGGAAGTGCCCACCTGATAACACTCGATAATGGATACCGAATTCTCCTAGATTGTGGCCTATACCAAGGCAAGGATAAGGAGATGGAAAACTTCAACCGGAACTGGTTTTTTAAACCGGAGTCTGTTGATTGTGTGATTTTGTCTCATGCCCACATTGACCATTCCGGCAGACTACCAAAGCTGGTGAAGGATGGCTTCAAAGGAAAGATCTATTGTACCCATGCCACGAGGAGTTTGTGCGCAATTATGTTGTTGGATAGTGCCCGTATTCAAGAACGGGATGCTTATTATCAAAACAAACTACTGTCAAAGAAGAAGCGCAAGAGAAAAAAGAAAAAGAAAAAAATTAAATTTGTAACGCCACTCTACACGGCCAAAGAAGTTCAGCCCTGCATGAAT
>JAHDGC010000411.1 GCA_020627865.1 Saprospiraceae bacterium
AGATGCTATTAAAAAATTAAGCTATGTATCTTCTGACTTGACAAAATTGCTAGAAGGGTATTTTGTATGGAAGGAAACGCAGGAAAATAAAATAGAACAAGAATTTTTGCTCATTAAGGTGTTACAGAAACGAAAATTGAACGATTATTCCAAAACGAAAATAGAACAGTTCAAACAAGAACTAGAGCAACAACCAGAACGGGATGCTAATTACTTTTATCATCAAGCCAGCTTAAATTATCTTTACTTCGATCAACTGAAAACACACGAGGCAGCGAAAGAATTCGATACTTTCCTAGAAAGTATAAAACTATTGGATACTTTCTATTTTACCATGAAACTCAAGTATGCTCATGCATTAAAAAGTTGGAATAAAGTATTGAGATTGAATTTTGAAAAACTGGCCTTGATCGACGCTATCACCCAAAAGGCAACAGAAAAACCATTTGCGAACATCCCTATCTTGAACATATACAACAAATTATACACACTATCTGAGCGGCAAGATACTCCCGAAAAATTGAATGATTTATTTTTCTCTCTTAAAAATAATGCCATACAACACCTACATACCTTTGAACGTAAAACTCAAACAGAAGTGATTCTTTCCCTTATTCAGTTTTGTAATGAAATGGGGAACGAAGGCATGCCTCATTTTAGGGAAGAGTTATTTAATTTATACAAGTTCGCTATTGATAACAAACTACTCTTGGATAATGGGCATTTCTTATCCATTACTTTTTATAACATTGTATCTGTGGCCTGTAACATCACTAAATTTGATTGGGCAGCATTGTTTATTGAGCAATATAACTATTTACTACCAGATGATGAGAAGAAAGATATTCACAATTTATCCCTCGATTTATTGGAATGCAGCAGAGGAAATTATGACATCGCAATAGCATTGTTACAAGAAGTCAAATTTAAACATTACAATTTCAGCATGACAGCAAAATATCTCACGGCTAGAAGTTATTATGGGCAAGGCAATTTTTATGCTTTGTTTAATTTTTTAGATAGTTATCCGGCCTTTGTCCGTCGGCATACTCATATGCCAGAAGTTTTAAAGGAAAGGTTATTGCAGTTTAGCTCTTTCCTCAGAAAAATATTGAAACAACAAGAAACAAGAAACCCCGATAAGGAAGCGCTACTAAAAGCATTAAATGAAAATAGAAAAATTGCTTACATCAGTTGGTTAATTAAGATTGTTCAAGCATTAAAATAGGGGAAGATTATCCTTTCAGATCACCCTCCCCTTTTGTAAAGCATTTCTCTTAGTGCAAAACCTGTACTTTTTGAATGCTTCGATTTCCGTTCGTAATGACCTCAAGGATATAACTACCGTTTTTCAATACTGCTGTATCCAATACAAACATGCTGTTATATTGACGATATGGGATGATACATTTTCTCCCAGACAGTTGATATAAATTGAAGATTGTATTTTCACGATCTACGCCCCTAACATTAAGATAATGATTAGCTGGATTAGGGAACACGTTTAGGGGTATTGTATCTTCTAATTTTTCATCGACACTTCTCTCGTGTTTTTCAATGGCATTTTTTTTCTTCTTGCCACCCTTGCCATCCGCTTCTCCTGACAATCTTGGAAACAGGCAGTAATCAGTCCCACAAGCAAGGCAATAACCTGGCCAAGAATGGTTTTGACCTGTTGGAATAAAACCTGGAGAATCAACATTAAGAATTATTATATCTGGAATAATAATACCAGTATCTAATGCCATTTGCGAGATTAAATCACTACTAACAGCAACATATTGCTTGTTCTGCGCCATTCCATCAGGCACAAAAAATAATACAGACCATAAAAAAATCAATAATGCTTTACAAAAAAAGTTCATAATTCAGGTTAGTTTGAATGGTTAAAAAATAAATTTCTTTAGCACAAAACTAACCCGTACTTATAAAGAAAGAAAATACAAAATTTTAGTGTTATCAGTAATTATTCCTATTTTTCACGATAAAAAATAATCCTAACTTATTACATATCAATATTTTATATTAATTTAATTTCCGAACAGTTTTTATGATAAAAACTAAAGTCGTTCTACATGATTTTATTTGATCAAAAGAAAAGAGCGGAATATATTGTGGCGGAAAATTATGGATGAATTACATTTATAAAAATCATGGCAAGCAGAGGTCAATTGAAAATGGATCGATAGAAAATCCCTGTCTGCGTGACTTGTCAGGCAGGAAGAGAATCAGGTAATCAAGAGAACCTGCCTGTCCTAGCGGCCACGCAGGCAAGTCATGGTTCAGACTTTCACGGAATTTCTCAAAGCACCTATTTTTTCATAGAAAACGATATGATTGTCCCTGCCCCAACTTCTGAGGAAACCTTAATCTCTCCTTGATGTAAATTTATTATTTTTTTTACAATTAGCAAGGCCAAGACCGGAACCTTCATATTCACTTTGTGTATGCAGCCTAGTGAATATATCAAATATTTTATCTATATCTTTTTCAGGAATACCTATTCCATTATCTTCTACTGAGAAGTACCAAAATTCAGCATCTTCCTTCCAATCAATATTTACTTGGGGCGGAGTTCCTTTTTTCTGAAATTTCATAGCGTTGGAAAGCAGGTTTTGCCAAAGCATCCTGTTTTCCGCATAATATCCCCTGATGATCGGCAATGCCCCTACATGTATAACTGCATTTCTATTCTTAATATCATATTCAAAATCTGACAATATTTCTGAGATGAGTTTGTTTAAATCCACATTACAGATTTCAGAACTTCTCCCTATTTTAGAATATTTTAATAAGCCTTCAACCTGTTCTTTCATCCGACTTGAGGCCGTTACTAGAAAGTTCAAAAACTCTTTTCCTTGCTCATCTATAATTGAGTCGTATTGCGTAATGAGAAGGTTTGAAAATCCAGCGATAGTGTTTAAAGGAACTTGCAAATCGTGGGCGTACCATATACACTTTTGTCTATTTTTAATGGCGTACAAATAATCGCCTCAATATTCAAATATGAGCGGGCGGGCAAATCATATAGATGAGTGTTTTCAGTTTTCGCGCAAAAAAAAGTTTTCCCAGATTTATATGCTGTATTACATAAAGTATCACAAAGCTCCACAACAACTCCTTTATTAAAGTTTTCCTTCCAATTAATCGCTTGGAGTATATTATATTTTTGATTTTCAATTCCTGTTTTCACCCTTACAGGATCGAGAATAAGTGTTAACTGCTCTTGCTCGCTGTCCCATAAATCATATACATTGTTAAAAGTAAAAATGAGTTTTGCAAAACTGCCTGCGTGTTAGCTATCCTTTAGGAAGTTAAGGTCGTTTAACTTTTTGTTCCCTTGGCGAGTTGATTTCTGATAGTACTTAGAAATTCCTTAGTAATACCCAAGTAAGAAGCAATCATATATTGCGGGACACGCTCGGCAATCTCAGGATAAGATTCCGTGAAAAGTAGGTATCTGTCTTTGGCAGACATGGAATGGGTTCTTACTATTCTTTTGGACATACTGCCATAGGCAGATTGCACAATCAAGCGGAAGTATCGTTCCAATTTGGGAATATCATGATACAATTGTTGCAGATCATCATATGAAATTTGTAGCACCGTTGTTTTTTCCAAACATTGCGTATTAAACTCAGCGGCTGTTTGGGTAACAAAACTACAAATATCCCCTACCCACCAATTTTCAATACCGAAAGCCACGATATGTTCACCGCCATTATCATCTAAATAGAAAGTCCTCACTTTACCGCTTATAATGAAAGTTTGGTTTTTATAAACATCTCCGCCTTGAATGATGTATTGCCCCTTCAAATAAGTCCTTGATTTTAGTTTTGCAACTAAAATAGATGTCTCTTCTTCAGTTAGTGTTACTTTTTTATTGATGTGTTTTAATAAACTTTCAAATGCCATGAAGTTAAGCATTGGCTGAATTTAAATAATATTCACGATTTCAATCTAATAGTTCTATCCATGAATCACTGCACTAGTCCTACAAAACCTGCAACTTCGCAAACCGCAACACAATCCTTTTCTGCTCATTCCCTATATCCTTAAAAGCAATTGTTGCAATCCGATCCGATTCTCCGCCGTCGATGCTGAGGACTTTGCCCTCCCCGAATTTCAGGTGGAGGACATTCATTCCAACCTGAATAGAGGAACTCGGACTCGGTTTAAAATTGGCTGGATCTACTCGGAATGTTGGTGCTGCAGATTTTCTTTTAAAATTACCAACAACTCTTGCACGTTGCGGGCCAGTATTGACTTCTTTTACGATTTTGCCCTTCACGGGAACACCCTGTTCTAAATGAAGCGGGGAGATTTCATCCAAGAAGCGGCTGGGTTCGTTGTAGGCCATTTTACCAAATCGGTATCTGGAATTGGCGAAAGACAGGGTGAGGTATTCTTTGGCTCTGGTGATGGCCACGTAGAAAAGGCGGCGTTCTTCGTCTATTTGTTCTGTGGTTTCCATCGACATGGAGGAGGGGAAAAGTTTTTCTTCTAGCCCTACAACATATATGGATTTGAACTCCAATCCCTTGGCGGCATGCACAGACATCAAGGTGATGACATCTGTATTTTCGGATTCATTATCCAGATCGGTATGCAGGGCGATACTTTGGATATAACTGGCGAGGCTTTTATCCGGTAAGGTTGCCTCGTCTAATAATTCGTCGTTTTCTACAAATTCTTTGATGCCATCTAACACGGCGTTGAAGTTTTCCTTCCGGCCAAGTCCTTCTACGGTTTTGTCTTCATCCAATGTCTTTATCATGGTGCTGTGTCTTGCAATAAAATGGGCCGCATCGAAGGCGTTGGACATGGCGGCCTGTTCCTTGAAGGACAAGATCAGTTTACGGAAAATAGCGATGCTTTTGCTTGCTCTTGCACTGAGCGGCACTTCGGTCAGCACTGCCCACATGGTTTTTCCGGCGGCTCCGGCATGCGCACTTATTTTATCTATGGTGGCTTTTCCGATGCCCCTTTTGGGGTAATTGATCACTCTTTTTAGGGCTTCTTCATCATGGGGGTTTATCGTGAGGCGAAGGTAGGCGATGAAATCCTTCACTTCTTTTCTTTGGTAAAAAGATAGGCCGCCGTATACCCTGTACAGGAGGTTGTATCTTCGCAAGTATTCTTCAAAGACACGGGATTGGGCATTAGTCCGATATAAAATGGCGATCTCACTATTGCTTAAATGATGGCGACTTTTTTGCTCCAGAATACTGTCAGCAATGCGTTTTCCTTCCTCCGAATCCGAAACGGCTTTGATGACCTTAATTTTATGTCCGGCTCCTTTATCCGACCAGATTTTCTTTTGAATCTGGCGTTTGTTTCTCTGGATGACCTCATTGGCTGCCTGAACGATATGTTCTGTGGAACGGTAATTTTGTTCCAACTTAAAAACCTGCAATCCTTTAAGATCATTTTCTAATTCGAGGATATTATCAATGGTCGCTCCACGGAAAGCGTAGATACTTTGCGCATCGTCTCCTACGACACAGATGTTCATAGGACTGCCTTCATAAACGGCGAGTTTTTTCAAAATCGCATACTGTAAAAAGTTGGTATCTTGAAACTCATCTACTAGGATATACTTGAATCGACGTTGGTATTTTTCCCGGACATTATCCGGATTTGTCCGAAGCAAAACGTAAAGTTGAAATAAGAGATCATCAAAATCCATCGCACCAGCTCTTCTGCATCGAGCTGTATATTTCTCATAAATCTTGTGCAAATAGGGTCGCTTGCTCATCCTATCTTGGCTCATCAGGTTGGCATCTGCGGCATAGGCTTTCGGAGGAATAATGTTACTTTTTGCGGAGGATATTCTTTTTAACAATCCGTTTACAGCATAAACTTTTGGATCAAGATTGAGTTCTTTTACAATAGAAGTTAATACACTTTTACTGTCGGAGGTATCGTAAATCGTAAAGCTGGAAGGATAGCCAATTTTATCGGCTTCTACTCGCAGTATTCTGGCAAAAATGGAGTGGAAAGTTCCGGCCCACACCCGATTTCCTTTATCGCCTACGACATGGGTAATTCTTTCTTTCATTTCCCTTGCTGCCTTATTGGTAAAGGTTAGGGTTAGAATCTCCCAAGGAGCCACACCAGTCTCGATGAGGTGGGCGATGCGATAAGTCAGCACCCTTGTCTTTCCAGAACCTGGGCCGGCAATCACTAAGACAGGGCCTTCCGTTGTCGTTACTGCTTTTTTTTGGACATCATTTAATTCATCGAGATATGTAGCCATTATGTTATAATTGATTTTGTTTTTTAGAAATAAAAATTCCAAAGATTGCATTTCTGGCAATAATATGCCGTCCTGATGGGACTCTTTTTGTTAAGGAGATTGGGTTTCATTTTCCAAGGCGTCCCAATATTCAACTGCCCTTCTGGTATGCGGGATGCAAATAGAACCACCAACTAAATTGGCAATAGCAAAAACTTCATAGAGTTCTGCGGTGCTAACACCTTCTTTATGGGCAGTACCGAGATGATATTTGATACAATCATCACATCGCAATACCATAGAGGCCACCAGCCCTAACAGTTCCTTTGTTTTGACAGGTAGCACCCCTTCTTTATACGCATTGGTATCTAGGTTAAAAAACCGTTTGATGACTTTGTTATCTTCGGCAAGGATTTTTTC
>JAHDGC010000412.1 GCA_020627865.1 Saprospiraceae bacterium
AATTTGGCTGAAACGGTTCTAACTGCACCCTCACAAATTCCTGAAAATGCCATTTATTTATTAAAAAATCATGTGAAATTATATCTACCATTTTCCCTGGCCCGTCAAAAGAATAGATTCTACCATTATTAGCTTGTAAATCTTCATCCTCATGAATAAGGTCATCATTTGCCAGTTCAGCATTGCCAGAAAAGAACTCAGGGCTTGTCTGAACACCAACGGAACCATTTGCAATTGATGCAGTTTCCCTTTCTTTTCTTCTTCCAATATCAAAAAACACATCAAGTCCCTGTAAGTTTGATGGTACCACCTCAAATTCTATCAAAATTCGACCACCATGCAAGTTATCAAATGGTAAACCAGAGTTAGGCAATACATGAAACCCTGCACCATAACGAGAATTATCTTGCGCCTTAGCACTTTCTATAAAACTTATCAAATTAGACTCATCTAGAAATGGCAGATCACTACTCCCTGGAACCGGATTATCAGGTAACCCATTCGGAACCGAATTCCCTGTATTCACCCCTCGTTCTTTAAAAACTGCAAGATTATTATCTTCAATTTTAGTATTTACCCATATTGCTGTAGCCTTAACCACATCTTGTACCACCCCATCATAAAGCACCTCAATTTCAATATCCCTGACACTAGCACTAGGCGCAACAGCCTCGATATAAACAGTTATTGGTAAAGTATTTACATTAAAG
This sequence comes from Saprospiraceae bacterium, assembly GCA_020627865.1. Taxonomy (GTDB): domain Bacteria; phylum Bacteroidota; class Bacteroidia; order Chitinophagales; family Saprospiraceae; genus JAHDGC01. Next base: position 711 of record JAHDGC010000412.1, read on the forward strand.
ACAAGGTTCGTTATCTGATTCTGCTTAGTCGGAGTATCCCAGAAAGTAATCGCTCCCGATACAACATTTAAAGTAACATCAACTGGGCATACAATTGCCATATTCCCAGAACTACTGATTTTTAATTTCATCAGATCAAGTTCATCCCTATTGTCAGAGGAAGTTGAAACGATATTTGATTGCTGATTATCAGGTATTCCATCTCCATTGGTATCATTCAAATTGGCTAATGTAACGGCTCCTATATTCTCCTCATTTTGGTTATCTGCAATTTCTTGCCCACCAGAAAAACCATCCAACCCATTATAGATCGTCAGGTTTACCAAAGGACAATTGCAAGGAAAATCATAGCTTGTTCGTTCTATCCTGTCTATTTTTGGATTCACTGGAGTTTGACCATAGAGAATACATCCCCACAAAAACAGCAAGATACTTATTGTTTTTCTTAACATAAAAATGATGTGTTAGCTAGTTATAAAATAAAATTCATTGTTTTTTCTGGCCTTATCATAAGGCTATAATAAATTCATAGGCTTTATTCTTTACATTTTACATTATGCAATGTATAAGAAAAGAATAAAGAATGCAACAAAAAGTATACAAAAAATTATACTTTAACATTTCTCCCTACAAATATTTTTTTCAATACGATCAAATTGCTTTACGCAAACAAGTTTGTAGAAAAAGTAAAAACAATGTTACATCCACAGGACAGCTTCAGATAAAAGGATATAAATGAGGCTTATCTAACTAGTGGCACAACAATTAGAAAAGAGATTTAAATTCCCTAAAATGAAAAATGATTCAAACTATTCCCCAAAGAAATATTTCCGATAATAAGCATTATAGCTTTTTTTCCAACGCATGGCTGCCTTGGCGTACAGTTTAGAAAGTTTTGGGGTTTCATCTCTTAAAACTTCGACATCGGAAACGTCGATCTTGTAGGCATCTAGGAGATAGTCGTAGAGATTGGTGATCCGAGGAAAGTTCGGTTCTTCGTAGTTTATTTTATTAAAATCTTTCTCTTCGTCGCTGGCGATAAAAATCAAGTTACGGGAATCTTCCGTGCCGGGTGTGGCGAGAATTTCCGTTACAAACTTGGATTCGTTCAAGGTCTTTAAAACAGAGCGAGCAGCCCTACCGGTTTCCCCCTTGATGAATCCGTAAAAATTAATCATAATCATGCCGTCTTCTTTCAAGATTTTTCGGGTATCGGCAAAGCCTTCCATCGTTAAAAGATGTTCCGGAACAGATTCTCCAAGGAAAGTATCAAATACTACAATATCATATTTTTCCTTCGTAATTCTGATATAATGGCGAGCATCATCTATGATAAGGTTTGTTGCTGGATCCATGTTGAAATATTCGATGGAAACATCTCCAACTCTTTTGTCAATTTCTACAACGTCCGACTCGAAGCCCAGCCGATCAAATTGCTTGACCAATGTTCCTCCCCCAAGCCCCAAAATTAACACTTCGCTTCCGGGGGGATAGATACTGGCGGCCGTAGGGAAATAATGTGCCCAACTCCAGATGCTGTACTGCAAATCATGATCCAAACCGATATAGGTTTGCAAGGTATTATTAACAATGAGTCCACGCCCCATCCTGTGATCTTCGGTAAATTCATACGACGGGTGATCCACAACTTTCACCTGCCCCAAGATGCCTTCCGAATGATATAATACTTTATAATTCTCGGAAACCTTTTTCTCCATACTCATCCCCCAGCCCCCCAAGACAAATAGCAATAATAAAAGTAAACCCGCCATCTTGCTACGAGCTTTCAACAAGGAAAATGCAGGTAGTGCTGCCAAGCCAATTCCGGCAATAATCGCAGGTTTGGAAATGCCAAATTCGGGAATGATATAAAAGCCCATCAGGAAGGTAAACAATATGCCGCCGAGTGTTGAAATGGCGTACACATTCCCAGCACTGTTCCCAGCATTATCAGCATCTTTGGTTAACAAGTTGATAATAATTGGGGAAACCATCCCCATACAAACCAATGGAGGCACCATGAAAACCGATAGAGAGATTAAAGCTCCTGTTTGGAGACTCATGTTTATAGTAGCATTCATGATGACATTACTGGTAAACGGCATCAGCAACAAAGCCAAGCCGGCAATCATGAGCACCCAAAACAACAATCGTGGATCATTGGCATACTTGCGAGAAAGTTTTCCACCTAAAAAATATCCGAGGGTGAGGCCGCCTAGCGTAAGGCCAAGGACTGCAGCCCAGATGTAAAGGGAAGTACCAAAAAACGGTGCGAGCATTTTTGCCCCTACCAATTCGCAAATCATGACGGAGCCGCCCTCCAAAAAAGAAAGGAAGTAGAAATATTTATTCCTTGCATTCATAATAGTTGTCTTCTTCTGTTTGTTATATTCACTAAAACGTCGTAATTATTACAACGCTACATTGTCAAAGATAAAAAAATCAGGGGAAGAACAAAAAGTCCCTCCCCTAATTAAATTTATATGCTATTTTAGCAACTGCTTATTTTCATTAAAACGAACAGTTTTGATGATTAATGGTGTGCAATATCATCAGCATTACCATCAGGATCACCATTTACTTTTCCATCACTTCCTACGTTTCCTAACAATAGGATACCGCATACGTGAGGAGCAGCCATAGATGTTCCGGAGATCGTATTGTAACCACCGCTTTTCCAAGTAGAGTTAACACTAGAACCTGGCGCACAGTAATCAACAGGTGGATTACCATAGTTAGAGAAAGAAGACCAGTTGTCTCCCTCAGCCATAGAAGAAACAGTGTAGATATTACCACCATTTACTCTTGCAGGAGAAGAGTTGTTGGCATGCGTAGAGGAGTTACCAGCAGCAATAGCGAATGGGCAAGCACTAGCAGCAGCCTTAACCGCATCATCAACCGCCTGAGAAACACCACCGCCCAAACTCATGTTTGCAGCATCACCATTAGAAGCATTCGCACCAACGTAGTCTACACCAGCAACAACGCCAGACCAAGAACCGCTTCCTCTTCTATCCAATACTCTTACAGATACTACCTCAGCACCAGCAGCAACACCCACAACACCTTCGCTGTTATTAATTGCAGCAACTGTTCCAGCAACGTGCGTACCGTGACCATTCTGGTCATCTGCTGTAGTATTACCACCCAAGAAAGTAGCAGAAAGGCCAACGTTTACATTAAGGTCTGGGTGATCTAAGTCGATACCAGAATCAATGATCCAAGCTCTTTTGCCGGTTCCGTCCATAGCACCACCAACGCGCGTAATACCCCATGGTGTTACTTGTCCACCACCGCCACCGTCGCCACCACCTGGAGGGCCACCCATAGCAACTGTTACGATTTGATCTTGTTCGATGTAATCAATGTTCGTGTCTTTTTTAAGGGTTTTTAATTCCTTCTCAGATAATTCAACAGAGAATCCCTTTAGTGCAGTGCTGTATACATGGCCCAATTTTTCAGTTGGGATGTTAGACTTTGCTAAAGTTTGTACGACATCTTTCTTCATCATTTGCTGACGCTCTTTGTATTTCAAATCAGCAATAGCTCTCATAGAAGCAGGAGCATCCTTCTTGTACACAACAATATACTTACCAGGAATAACATTACTGGTATAGCTGATAACATCTGTCTCCTCTTGGACAGGTGCTAACTTTGCTCCTTCAGCATCAAGCAAAGCATCCGTAGCGATCTCATCTGATTTCATACAACCAAAAAAGACCATTGCTACAGCAAGCATCGCCAAGCTGAGCATTTTTAAATTCACTTTTTTCATGATTTAGATTATTAGGTTTATGAATAAAAAAAGTTTATGATTTTATAGAAAAGTATTTCCACTAGTCGAGATATGGATTGGCAAAGCACTAAAAATAATACTTCGATTACTTTTATAATAAAAAACAAGACTGGGTTACGGGTAGCAAAAAGAGGTTTTAGAACAATTAGTAAAGGTTATAATTATTAGCTAATTCAACGCTTTAATCAGGTTCGTATGCAACAACAAATATCTATCCAAACTTAGGTACAAGTTTGAACATAATTTATTCCATACTTAAATTTAACCGAAAACCTCTTGAGAATTTTTTGTGTAGTCTAAATGTTTGGAACGAAAAGATTTCTAACAAAAATGGGTAAGTACACATTCTCTCTTACTACTTCATTCCGCAAGTTACGTAAATATAGTTACATTATCAAAATAACATATCAAAAAAATAAATCTACATACACAATGTTATGTCTTGGAAATTGCATTACAGAAATCGCCAATGAAACACCACAATCACGCCACACACCTATATATTTATAAAACAATTCATTACAAAGAAAAATAAAACATATACATCTTTACCCAATCCAACGTTTTTATTAAAAATTTGAAAAAACTTTTCTTTAAATATAGTAAGTTTTTGGGATAACACTACAGCATACAAGAAAATTCTATTATTTTTGTGTTCAATAGAAATTCAAATAGATATGGCAAAGAAGCGAAATTTTATGGATGACTTTGGTGATTTCTTAGGGAAAGGTGCTCAAAGTCTACGAGACAGATTAAAAATGGATGTAACGGATTTGATCCGAGCCGTTCAAAAAAACGATGTAGAAGGTGTCGCACGGGCATTGCGTGCCGGGCTTGACCCCAATGTTCCCGACGGGATTAACCGTTTGGCATTGCCTATGGCTGTTGATAATAATAAAACAGAAATTGTCAAATTGTTGCTTCAAAAGGGGAAGGCAAATCCGAATGTAAGTGATGAAAGAGGACAAACCGCACTTTTCAAAGCCGTTAGTTGGAAGAATTATGAAATCACCCAGCTCCTTGCCGATGCTGGAGCGGATCAAAATCAGGTGAGTCGGGCAGATGGTATTTCTCCCCTACAATATGCTACGGAAAAAAATTATACGGCCATTTTAGAGATTCTCGCGGGGGCAAAAAAGATCCCTGTAGATAAGGCCATCAAGCAAAGGGCAGAAGCCGATGCTCGGGAAAAAGAAGCCCTCAAAAATGAGGCGATCGCAAGAGAGCAACGGGAGGATGATTTGGCCAGACATCAGGCTTTAAAGGCGAAGGCGGAACGCAGTCGACAAGCAAAGGAGATTGCCGAAAAAGAGGCGACTTTAGAAAAGATGGTAGAAGAACGGAAAAAGAAGGAGGCCGCAACCAGCAAATTATCAAAAACACTGGAAGAAAAATATGAGATCAAAGATAGCAACTACCTTCCGGCATTAATGGAGGCAGTCAAGGCAAAAGATAATGATGCCACCCGAATTTTTATCAGCAAGGTTAAAGACCTCAATGCTTATGATGAAACGCACAAGACCACCATTTTAATGTTAGCCGTTCAGGAGAAACTGGCCAAACTTTCTAATTTTCTAGTTGGGCGTGGTGCTGATCCTTTTCAGGCATTACCTGATACGAAAGAGACGCCTTTGGACAAAGCTGTTGAAACGGAGCAGGATGGCTTTATCCGGAATCTGATAGAGACGCATCCGGATAAATTGAAGGCTGTCGTTACGGATAAAAATCAAGCGGAAAGTTTGCTTTTCAAAAGCGTCCAAGATCCACAAATGTTTGATGCTTTACTCGAAGCAGGAGCCGATGTCCACTTTGGCGGAACGGAAAAACGAAGCCCGTTTTTGGAAGCGATTCATGCTGGGCCTTTGAGTATTTTGCCTGCTTTAAAGGAAAACGAGATTGATCTCAATGCATTAATTGATGGCAAAACACCTGTGGATTGGGCTATTGAAGCTGGCATGCAATCTTGGTTGATTGGCTTGCTTCGTGAAGGTGCGAATCCTGATGCGATTGATGCACAAGGTAGGACACCGTTGATGCTGGCCGTTGAATTGAACAAGAAAAATATGATTGAAATCTTGCTGGAAGAAAAGGCTGATCCTACCCTTAAGAATAGGGATGGGAAAACAGCACTGGAACTGGCCAAGG
>JAHDGC010000413.1 GCA_020627865.1 Saprospiraceae bacterium
TGCCTTCCATGAGTGATCCTTTCCCGATGTCAGGGGAAAGTTATTTTAGTGGCGGTTACAATACTAGGCTATACAGTACCAGATATGGAGGGACTATAGACGGAATACAAATTGAGTGTAATCAAGATGTTAGATTTACGACAAGTACTCGGCAAATTTTCGCGGATAGTGTTGCCAATACGATATTGGAATATATGAACTTGCATTATTTTGCTGGTTTTAACCAAAGTTATTGTGGGGAAGATGTTCAGGTGGTTGCGGACTCTTGCGGGATTAAAGTGTTGGAGAATTGTACAAACCCTTTGGTGGTTCGGGTGGATGAACCGGATTATGCGGTAGAGATTTTGGATGAGAATGGTATATTGTACAAATCTTATCCTTCTGTGAAACATTATTATATAGATCAGCAAAGTTTGCCAGCAGGAACCTATTTCCTCAAGATAAAAACGGAACCGGAGACCAATATGGTTATTTGTATTGATTTGGATTGATGCAAAAACGTGGTAGGGACGCGATGTACGTTGCTCTACCACGTTTTTTTTTGACCTGCTCAATAATCACGCTCTACCTGTCCCCTTATCCTTTCGAGCTTTTTCTTCGGAGCTTTCCAGCTGTACTCTTGTACAATTTTCTTTTTAATGGTTTCTTGTCCCGCTGTTGTCCCGAAGGAGTCTTTATTTTTCTTCAAGAAATTTTTAATCTCATATGCCATATGATAGGTCGGATAAATCTTATCAATTTTATCAAACAATACAATGGCGCCCGTAAAATCATTGTCAATAATTTTCTGGAAAGCTTCTTCTTCAAGGGCAAGGGCAAGCGCGGCATCGTATTTTTTATAATCTCCAGTTTTTCTGGATCTTTGCACAAGGCCGTCAACGTTTTGAGAAAGCTCATAATTATTTGTCTCTTTGAAGTATTTCTTATTCAGCCATTCAAGCTTTGTGGCCAAAGAGTCCTTGTACAGCGCTATATCATCATTAAGTGCCGAGATACTATCCTTAGCTGTTTCCAATAAGATATTTTTTTCTATCAGAGTCTCGTTTGCTTTTTGAAGTTTATGATAAAAATAAAATGCAGAAAACACTGCAAGAATTATTAAAATCAGGAAGATAATAATTTGAATTTTTGCCTTTTTAATAGCATCATCCATATGGTTTGTATTGTTCGCCATTTTATGTTTGTTATGAAGATTAATGAAAGGAAAGGTTATTGACCGAGTTCTAAAAGTCGCCACCGGAAGTAACCTATAAAAGCCCCTGATCCGCCGAGCAAAGAGATAGCTCCTTGAAGGACTCTTTCTTCACGTTCCTGATCGGATAAAACCAAGGAACGAATCAAGATGATAATAGAAACAAGGAATAGAAACAGCAATAAAAATTTGAAAATATTATCGAGTAGGTTATGTTCCGTTTTCCCCGAAGATTGGGTGCCGGGAGGAGGTGTTTCTTTTTCAAGATTGAGCTTAGAAAGTTCATCGAATTGCTCATTATTAACGACCCCAACCAGCTTGATGGTTGTCCATCTGATATTGTTGGCTTCATGGCTATAATCATCATCCCTAATAAGGCCAAGCCCTCTCTGATTTTCAATACTTGAAAGTCGGGAGAGGTTATGTAACGCAGTATCCCTTACCTTCGTCCACTCCGTCTTATTAGCTGACTGGGCAGTTGCATATTGTATGATTTTTTCCAGAACTTTTCTCAGCTTGTCCTTGGAAATTAACTCCTGCAATTCTTTTATAAAAAGAATTTTATCCATAGCATGGTTTAATAAGGTTTATTGTTTTGGCGTTTACATCGGGTATATGCACAAGATAATGATTTTTACAATGTATAGCAAAGCAGATGTATGATTACGAATTAAAAAAACAAAGAAACAAACAAATTTTATATCGTGTCGTATAAGAATAGTGATGTTATGTATTTGATAGTAGAAATGAATATGTTTGTACTGTCAAACCATATGTTTTATTTATGTTTTGTATATTTGCACGGTGATAAAATGTAAAAAAATATTAAGCCGATTTTTGTTAGCTACGTATTTGCTCGTAGTTTTGCATCATACCGCTTCGGTACTTCATGATGCAGGTCACTGCACTTATGCCCATGCTCATCACGGGTTTGAAGAACATCACCACGATCATCAATTTCATATTGGCGTCTTTCATTTTTTAGGGCATTTACTGGAAAATATTAGCCACTATGATTATCTCGAAACAACATATTTGCTGTTTTCGCAAGAAACTGTAGATCACCAGAGGATAGGTGATTCTTCAAATATAAACTCTTATATCGCGGAACAAAATATAGATGTCTATCTTATATCTTGCTCAGCTCCAAACAGTGCTTTTGCCCCTTTTCTTTTATATCAATCAAAGAAATTAAATAACCCCTTACGTGCCCCTCCTATTTGTTAGGCCAATACGATTTTATCTAATGATATTCGTCGGATTTACATTACCTGTTTAAAAATCCTTAAACCTAACATCTAATATAATGAAATATCTATCTTTAGGAATCCTGCTGTTGCTAGGAGTGATACTCCTGACTTCAGGATATGGTAATTACCATTCACATAGTCCAAATATAGGGCATCCACATGAAGGACATTCGCACGAAGGGCATTCACATGATGGGTGTGCTCACGGAATCAGTGTACATGACCATCATGCTCATGATGAGGATGAACCGGAAGTTCCTTCCTTTACGATACACACTCAAAAAACGGAATTATTCGTGGCGTTTGAACCGCTTGTCGTCGGGGAAAGTACTTACTTTGCCGCACACTTCACCAATATGGAAAATTATAAGCCGGTGGCATCAGGAAATGTCGTTGTTCACCTCATGGAAAATGGCAAGCCTGTTTTATCCGATAGCATTCCTGGGCCGGCTGCTCCGGGTATTTTCCGTTTAAGGTTAACCCCAGAAAAAGTCGGGAAATTTGATCTTGATTTTATCCTAGAAACGGCAACATTCAAAGATAGGCTTACGATTAAAAATCTGGAAGTTTATCCAGATAAGGGAACTGCTAATGCTGCTGTCAAATCTGAACCTGAAGGAGATGAAGTTGCTTTCTTGAAAGAGCAAGCTTGGAAAGTTGACTTTGGTATAGCACAGGCGAAACGGGATGCCATCCATGAAGTCATCCGAACTTCGGGAGAAATTCTGCCTGTCAAAGGGGATGAATCCATGTTGTCTGCCAATACGAGTGGCCTCGTTTTTTTTAAAAGCAAAAATTTAATGGAAGGAAGAGAAGTGCGAAAGGGGGAAGTTCTTTTTGTGGTCAATAGTAAGGGCTTGACGGAAGAAAATATGGAGGAAAAATATCGCATTGCTCAAGCAGAACTGGATCGGGCAAGGGCAGATTTAAATCGTGCAGAAGGACTTTTTGCGGAAGGGCTTATTGCCAGGCAAGAGCTAGAGGAACATGGAACGGCATTGTCTATTGCGGAGGCCGCATTTAAAACCCTTGCCGAAAATTTTAAATCTGAAGGTATGGTGTTTACAGCACCTTTTTCGGGTATTATTAAAAACCTTCCGGTCAGTGATGGTGAGTTTGTAGGGGAGGGCCAGGAATTGGTGACGCTTACTAGAAATCGAAAACTGCTCATCGAGGGGGAAGTTTCTCAAAGGCATTTCGCAGCACTGAAAAATATCCGAACGGCGCACTTTAAGACGCCTTGGCAGGATAAGGTATATCGTGTAGAGGATTTTAATGGGAGGTTAGTTTCTTATGGGAAATTAACGGGCAAAAATGAATACCATATTCCGGTTCTTTTTGAGGTGGATAATCGGGGGGATTTGTTGGCTGGTTCTTATGTTGATTTATATTTATTAACTCGGCCTGTTCAAAATACTTTGGTGATTCCAAAATCTGCTTTGTTGCAGGATTACGACCAGTATTATGTTTACGTGCAGCGTTCTGGGGAGTCTTTTGAGAAAAAAGAGGTGCATGTTGGTATTGATGATGGGAAAAATATACAAGTGCTTTCTGGTGTGGAGGATGGAGAATGGGTGGTGACGGAAGGTGCTTATCAAATAAAGATGGCTGCTATGTCATCTTCTATTCCGTCTCATGGGCATACGCATTGAGGGGGAGCGGGAGTGAGTAGGTTGTTTGCTTGGTGTTTTGTTTTGGGTATATGGAACAAGTGAAGGTGTTTAAATTTTAAGTAATTATATGTTTAATATTTGAATTTTAACATTGTGCGCCCTTTCAGGGCGGGAACCCACCCAGCAGCCACGAGACCAATCTCCATTTTTGGAGTCTCAACGTCAAACCATAGGCTTGACCCTTCAATTCTCGACTTTTCGAGAGAGAATTTATGTACCAAGGAGTCTTACACTCCCCGAATCGCACAAAACAACCGAGCTCGCATCACTTCATGCAATCCTTCAATATTTGAAAAACCTTTGTTATAGAACAAATACCGTGAAAAATAAAAATATCGTAAGAGTACGACATTCTTTTTTACGCTTGGTATAAGCTTATTTAAATATCGGCTCGTTGATGTGTATGGTCTAGATATTTTGCCGATATGCCCTGTCTTTTGAATCCCATAAAATCAGATTTAGAAGACAGTCAAGTAAGTAATTTATTACAAAGATAACAATAATAATTCAAAATGCAACCTTTTTGATTATTCTCTTTAGCAAAATACACAAAATAGTTAATTTTGATTTTGAATATTGATTTTCCTCCTTGTTCTTGATAAAAAGAAAGATTTTACTTTAAAAATGGATCTTTGGCAATTTTTTACAAAAAAATAAATTTGATTCATAGACAAAAATTCGTGGCAAGTAGAGGTCAATTGAAGATTGACTGGACAAAATCAAGAGGAATCAAGAATATCAGGTGAATCATGGTTCAGACTTTTACGAGATTTATCAAAGAATATATTTACGAAAATTATCCAAGGCCTAATAAACATGCCAAATGCTTAACCAAATCATAAAATTCTCCTTACAAAACCGGCTCATCGTTCTAGTGGCCTTCGCAACTATAATGTTTACAGGAGCTTATATTGCCACCGAAATGGATGTCGATGTTTTTCCAGATTTGACGGCGCCAACGGTTACAGTACTCACTGAGGCACACGGTATGGCTACCGAGGAAGTAGAACGACTGGTGAGTTACTCAATAGAAGCTTCCCTCAATGGCGCACCGAATATTCGGCGAATTCGTTCCTCGTCAGCAATGGGTATTTCCATCGTGTGGGCAGAGTTTGATTGGGGAACAGATATTTACAAGGCTCGACAGATCGTAGCTGAAAAACTAACCACGATCAAGGGCAAATTGCCAGAAGGTGTGGAAAGCCCAGTTCTTGCACCCATATCTTCTATCATGGGCGAAATTATGTTGTTAGGTCTGCGCTCCGATAGCTTGTCTCCAATTGACTTGCGGACTTTGGCCGACTGGACAATCCGTCCGCAATTATTGGCCATAGGGGGCATTGCACAGGTCATCGTGCTGGGGGGAGGATACAAACAGTATCAAATTTTGGCTTCTCCGGAGAAGATGAAATACTTCAATATTTCTTTGCAAGAGTTGGAGGAGGCTGCTGCCGCTTCTTCCCAAAATTCATCTGGTGGTTTCATCAATGAATTTGGAACACAGTATATTATTCAGGGAGAAGGTCGGACAAGTTCTCCAAAAGTGATCGGTGAAACCTTAGTGAAAATGCATGGCAATGTTCCCATTAAAATTGAGGATGTTGCCGAAGTGAAAATCGGGGCCGCACCCAAAATCGGGGATGCTGCTGTGGTGGGTAATCCTTCCGTTTTGCTTACTTTACTAAAACAACCGGATGCCAATACCTTGAAGTTAACCGGAGATATTGACGATACCATTTTGGCTATCCAAGAACAGCTCCCGCCCGGTGTGGAAATTGATACCAGAATTTTCCGTCAAGCCAATTTCATCCAGGCATCTATTGATAACCTGATGAAAACTTTACTGGAAGGCGCCTTGTTCGTAAGCATCATACTTTTTTTATTTTTATTAAACTGGCGTACAACCATTATTTCCCTGCTGGCCATTCCGGTTTCTTTGTTGGTAACAATTATCGTATTAAAAATTTTAGGTTTTACCATCAATACCATGAGCCTTGGTGGAATGGCCATTGCCATCGGTGCCTTGGTGGATGATGCCATTATTGATGTAGAAAATATTTTTAAACGCTTGCGCGAAAACGTGCTAAAACCTGAAGGAGAAAGGCAATCTGTTCTTGAAGTGATTTACGAGGCTTCTAGTGAAATCCGGAATTCGATTTTAATTGCAACCTTAATTATTATCGCAGCCTTCGTTCCCCTCTTTTTCCTGAGTGGCATGGAGGGGCGTTTGTTGCAACCTTTGGGCATCTCTTTTATTATAGCAATTTTCACTTCCCTCTTGGTCGCCGTAACATTAACACCTGTTCTAAGTAGTTTTTTATTGAAAAATGAAAAACGTTTGTTGCGCCAGGCAAAGGGTAGTTTGGTGGAACGATTTTTTGCGGCAGGATATCGGAAAGTGTTGAATGTAGTGCTAAAAGTTCCTATGTTGATTATTTTGATGGCCTTAATGCTTTTTGGGGTAACATTGTATTTACTTCCTAATTTAGGTCGAAGTTTTCTGCCGGAATTTAATGAAGGTT
>JAHDGC010000414.1 GCA_020627865.1 Saprospiraceae bacterium
AATTTTCCCCACTTTCCTTATTTTTTTCGTATAAAATTGTATCTTTATCTTCAATCAACAATATTATCTTTTTTTGTAAATTGAGAGAAATTGCTTTTTCGTGTGCGATTTCCTTTTTAGAGGTTGTATAAAGGTTGATCTATTATCTTTGTTCATTTTCCCAAGACCGGAAGTAATGAATAAAACGAGGCCATGCTATTTATTTTATCGCTTATCTTAATTACCGGTTTTTCGCTGGAGGCAAGTGGGTTCACTGCTCCTGTAGAAGAATCAAGGCTGGAAGAGGTTCGCGTACAATTTTATTCTGAGAACATTCAGGTACAATACCATCCATCCCTCCACTTTGATGTCATCATCGGCATCAACGAGAATGATATTAAAGCATTTTATGACTTCTATAGCAATAAACCTTATCATTCCCTGTTAAATAAGCTAGCCTATTATAAAAAGAGATTTGCCTTGAATGACTGGATTTATTTCCAGCTGATGACCTCATGCCTTGAGGCCATTTATCCAACTAAGCCCGATTCTTATAGAAATCTGATCAGCTGGGTCTTGCTCAGCAAAGCAGGATATGATACCCGATTGACTTTTGCTGGGGACGAAGTTTTCGTGTATGTATATTCCCCGGAAGAGCTATATGAGACACCTCTGATTCGGGATATGGGGCGGGAGTTCATTAACTTAACCAGCATTACCAAAAAAGCAACTGCCGACACAGAAGGAACCCTGAACATGCTGTCTTTTATTCCCAATCCTGCTGGAAAATCTTTCTCCTTTCATCTTTCCCAATATCCAAATTTTAAGGAAAACGTCATCAAACAACAGTTAACTTTTCAGCATAAGCGTAAGGTGCACAAGTTGGAGGTAGAATTGGATAAAAATGTTTTTGAATTGATGCGCTCCTATCCGCTTTTTGAAGAACAGAAGTATCTCGAAATACCCTTATCCCGAACAGTGGCCAAATCACTGTTGCCACAGCTTGAAAAATTATTGAAAGGCCTGAGCCAGAAAGAACAAGTACAGTTATTGGTTGCATTTACCCGAACTGCTTTTTCCTACAAAGAAGATAAAGATTACTTTGGCAGAAGCAAGCCTATGGTTGCCGACGAACTTTTTCATTATGATTTTTCGGATTGTGAAGACCGCTCTGCCTTGTTTTACCGATTGGTTAGTGAGTTAATGGACTTGCCCATGATTGTTATGGCTTATTCTGACCACCTGACTGTTGCCGTTGCGCTTGAAGAATCCTTGGGACAACCCATACTTTTCGAGGGCGTCAAGTACTATATCTGCGACCCGACTGGGCCTAGCAATTCACTAGAAATCGGTTCTGCCCCTTCTGGCTATGAACAAAAACAATTTGATATTCTTACCATGTCTAATTGATTCAGGGTTTTGTTTTTATTCATGAAATTTTTAATACCTTAATAGATATCCTAAACATCGCGGAAACGTCATAATGCTTATGACGCTACTTAGGTATATTTTTTGATTTTGGTAAAATCTGCAACATGGTTGCTGAATGACTTGCTAAAATTAAATGATTTTCCCCTGTGGATAGCATAAATTTAGAATAAAGCTCTTGCTACATTTGTTTTAGTTTGCTACATTTGCGCCACGAATTCAGAAATTTTTTTGCATAAAATCCGATTTTTTCTTGACATTGTCGGTAACAAATGTATTTTACGGACATTATCAGAATTTAAATCACTAATCAGGTATCTATTTATGTATTGGACATTAGAATTAGCTTCACATCTTGAAGATGCCCCTTGGCCAGCGAGCCGAGATGAACTGGCAGATTATGCTATCCGTTCAGGTGCGCCTTTAGAAGTTATTGAAAACATCCAGCAGATGGAGGATGAGGGGGAACTTTATGAAAGTATCGAGGATGTTTGGCCGGATTATCCGCGAAAAGACGATTTTCTTTTTAATGAGGATGAGTATTAGATAAGACGTTCGAGTACATCCTTATTTTGTTTTTATTGATTTTGGGTTAACCCAAATTTTCGATGTTTTTATGGCTGTTATTGCCTTCTGTTATTCCATAATATGGAATTCTGGAAGCATAGCATAGGTGTATCTGGCTAGAAAATGAAAAAACTAAAGTTTTGAGGTACGGTGTACTTCAAGACTTTTTTCTTTGTATGGAGCTATGCCCTCGTGGCTAGATTCCTTGGTATACCTTTTATGGCACTACAGGAAATCATGATGCTGACATCAACGGATTTGTGCCATTCAATATAAACCTTACGGGGCAGTTTTGCGGCATCGAAAAGATAACAAAACCCTAAATTTTTAGTCACGATTTTGAAATGACTTTTTTGCATATTTTTTCACTTTTTTCATCATAATGTATGATATTTATATTATTTTTCTGATTATATAACCCTTGGATAGAAGTAACAAAATTTATTTTTACTCGTAAAGGACTATAATATAAAAAAATAAGAAGAAATATTTGTTTTATATTAAAAAGCAAAACCTTTGTAGGGCTTATTTTTGACGCGCAAAATTTTATCTAAAAATACAATATTGTGACATAAAGTTTGCCATTTTGCATATTTTTTTGTATAATTAGTCTGACCAAATTTGAAGTACATTATATGAAAAACCTGATTGAGATTTCCAAAATTGTCACCAAGAAAAAAGTTCGCAAAATCGAAATCTTCGATGACCATTCTCTTAAGCATAAGAATAGCAAATTCAATGAGTTTTATGAAGCATTGATGGCCAACAAGTTTAAGAATGATCGGGATGCGGCCTCGTTCCTTTATGCTTGTAGCCCTACGGATGACAAATATCGGCAGCTCAAATCTCGTTTCAGGAAAAGATTGCTCAATACCTTATTCTTTCTAGATGTCAATTTGCCCAGTACTTCAAGTTATGATCGGGCCTACTATTCTTGTAATAAGGATTGGACACTGGTGAAAATCTTACTTTCCAACAACGCAAAGCAAACTTCTGCTAACTTGGCCAAGCAGATTCTGACTACAGCCTTGAAATTTAAATTTGCGGATGTCATTGTCAATTGTGCTCGGATTTTGAGAAGGTATTGTGCAGAAATTGGGGATGAAAAAAATTATGAAATCTATGATCAACACAGCAAGCAGTATCAAAATGTACTGGATGCTGAAATCCGATCCGAGGAGTTGTATCATCGGGTTATCATGAATTATTACAAGCCACCCACAAAAAATAAGGATCTTGCCGAGAGAATTGATACCTACTGTGATGCCTTGGTTGGGCTTTCGGAGATGTACGATTCCCCTATCGTGATTTATAATATGTATCTGGTGTGGGCATTCCGGTACGAGATGATGTATGATTATGAGGCGATGCTGGAAGTTTGTTCAAAGGCCGAAAATTATATTGAGAATAACCCGACCTACTATCAGGATGATAAGTTGGCCACTTTTCACCTCAAGAAAATGTCTGCCTACCTTCATCTGAGTGATTGGAAAAATGGAAAGACAAATGCTGAAAAATGCTTGCAGTCTTTCCCTAGTGGTAGCGAAATCTGGTTTACCTTTATGGAGTATTACTTGCTCCTCGCTATTCATACGGATAATTATATCAACGCAATGGCAATCTATGCGGATGCTACTGGCCATAGTAAGTTCAAGAAATTAACAGGTGGGGAGAGGGAGAAATGGAATATCTATGATGTTTACCTCAATTATATCATAGAAAGTAAAGGGCAAGAAAATCCAATTCTTCAAACCCAGCGGAGAAAGAATTTCCGGCTATCTCGTTTTTTGAATAACCCGATTCTTTATCCAAAAGATCAACGGATTTTTACCGTATTGCTGGTTATTGCGCAGGTGCTATTCTTATTAGAAAAGAAAAGCTTTAATGCAGCAACGGAAAGGGTAGACCGGCTTAAGAATTATGCCAACAGGCAATTGAAGCGGGAGGAATATTTTCGGGCAATCCAATTCATCCGTTTGCTACAGCAATTGAGTAAAGCAGAATATAAGGTGGAACAGTTGAGTAATGTGGAGAAATATTACAACCGGCTCATCGAAACGCCATTCTCTTATCGAGGGCTACTTTCAGAGCTGGAAGTTATCCCGTATGCAAAATTGTGGAACATGATCTTGGCTAGACTCGGCGGTTCAAGGAGTACGGCATAACGAGTAGGTTAGCTTGTAATAATTATGAAATAAACTATCTTTGCAATTTTAATAGATGAATAATTAATATAGAGGCAAAGGGAAATCGCGGGCGTACAACCCCTATGGGGATGAAAGGGGAGCGATGGCAGAATTTTTCTTTGCACCCATGTTTTTTTTGCTTAAAATTTGACCATTGAAAAATATTATTATTGCAATAGACGGACACTCCTCTTGCGGGAAAAGCACCCTTGCCAGATCACTTGCCGAAGCCCTGAATTTTACCTACATCTCTACGGGTAAGATGTATCGGGCGGTAACCTTGTTCTTTTTAGAAAACAACATTGATTACAAACAACCGGTACTGGTTAAAGCAGCGCTAGATAAAATTAAAATTCACTTCGAAGATCAAGGCAGTACGACTTTCCTCAATGGGAAAAATGTGGAAGCTCAGCTCGTAGAAAGTATGGTGGCGAATAATGTCAGTCCCGTTGCAGCGCTAACTCCCGTGCGCGAAGAAATGGTGCGGCAGCAACAGGAAATGGGTTTGGCTGGTGGCGTCGTAATGGATGGTAGAGATATCGGAACGGTAGTTTTTCCAGAAGCTGCCCTGAAAATTTTCCTCACTGCTGAGCCAGACATCAGAGCAAGACGCCGGTATGATGAGCTAATCGGAAAAGGCATCGAAACGGAATTTGAGGCCGTGAAGAAGAACTTGACGGATAGGGATTTGATGGATTCTACCCGAGAGAATTCTCCCCTGAAAAAAGCGGAGGATGCTGTGCTGATTGACAATACAAATCTGAGTAGAAAGGAACAAATGGCGATGGTGAAGGTTTTGGCATTGGAGCGGATGAGCGCTTGAAAAGCATAGCGTTACTATGTCAAAAGACTTATTAAACAATGAAAATTCAAAACATGCAACCGTACTAACCATTAAGGCCCTGCCTGCGTGGCCTTGGCAGGCAGGATGAAGGCCATTAAGAAAGAAACAACAAGTTGTTTCCTTAATTTCCTTAAATTCTTAATGGTTGAAGGAAAATCACTGTTAACCTGTCTGCATGACCTGTCTGCGTGCACACTTGTACAGGCAGGCGCAGTCAGGCAGGTTTAGCCGTTTAGTATAATTAATCTATAACAATATTCTTCACAATCTGACATCCCGTAACGGTGTCCTCTATCGTTACACTATAATTTCCTGGCGCAAGACAATCCGGATCAGCAGTATTGCCAATAGCAGGATCACTCCAGATATAGTTATAAGGATTGGTGCTGGCATGACTGGTCCCCATAATCTGAACTTCTGCCAATTGCAACTGGTTGGTATCTTGCAAATAAATTCTAACGAACCGACCCGTAGTGTTTGCAGCAACTGAAAATAGGTTCCCTCCCGTTTGACTATGGGTGAAAACGTTTACGCCAAGCGATGATGAGACATTCGCTAAATTAAAATCTGTAAATGGATTGTTGGAAACTAAGATAGTGTAGTCATAATTCGTAGTATTGCAGCAATCCGTTCGGCCATAAATATTTATTGTTGTCAGGTCAAAGTTTCCGCTCAAGTCAATTTCCCACCAGGGTGTTTCTTCCATTGCGGTAATGGTCAGATCAGGATTCGTACTGCTGTTCCCGTTCGTAATGTTGTCTACAGCAAAACCAGAATTGGAACGTTGTAACATAGCTCGACTGGACATGCGGGTTCGCTTGTCCAGGGCAAGATTTTGTTCCGTCAGTACTTCAAAGTTTTCCATATTGGAAATATAGGTGAAAATATTCCCTGCGGAACAAGCTCTACAGCAAAAACTTTCTGCCACTAGGCCAACAATATTACAAGGGGCATCCATAGAACAAGCATCCGGTGCCGTAATGTTAACGGGTAATTCTTGGTTGCATATATCGCTGGTAATGATACCCGCAATATCCCCATCATATATGGGGAATGGCCCGAGGGTTACTTCTTGACCGAGTTGCCCAGTTTGACCAAGCCCTCTCCAATCCGAGTCGCCATCTCCACCTATTTCTATGGTGAAAGTAAAGGTATCATCACCGGAATCATCGCTGGTATTGTTATCATCACAGATGATATCCGTGATCAGGTAGCTGTCCATTCCGGTAAGGGTGACGATACTGGTATCGGTGGCCGTACAGCCATTGTCATCCGTCACAACATATTCTAGGTTTATGGTTCCGGTAGTGGCTGAACCGATTTCCGCTGTTAAGATGGCTGTTGTTATATCGGATAAATTATACCCTGTTGAAGATCCCGTATTTAAGTCAGTCCATAAATGTGAGGTAAATACGCCAGAACCACCACTCGGATTTCCATGTACTAAAATATTGTCTTGAATGCATACGTTCAGAGAGTCTGGATTTGTTAATATCGCTGGGTGTACCACTACAAATGCAGAGTCATTCAAGATTTCCCTACAGCCTGAAATATCATCGGTTGCGACAGCATAAAAACTTGTCGTTTCGGTAATACCACTAATGGTATAACTGAGGACGGTACCGGTTCC
>JAHDGC010000415.1 GCA_020627865.1 Saprospiraceae bacterium
AACATTGTTATATCAATATCAATTTGGACTAAAAAAACCAGCTGAAGTTTTTGACCTTGACCTTATGGCAAAGTTTGTTGCACTAGCCGATTTGGCCGGTTCCTATCATAGCATGATCTGGCACAACCAACGGTTTTATTACAATCCCGTTATCGGGAAATTAGAGCCGATAGGATATGATGCCTTCACCGAAGGAAAACCGGAAAACATGCCCTGGACTTTAAGTGACATGCTTTTTGATCGGGAAAGCCAATACGATACTAGAGCAATGGCCTACCTGATTGAAGATCTGGAGTTCCAGAAACGCTATCTCCATTTTTTATTCAAATTCTGTCAAGATGATTATTTAAATACCTTTTTTGAAAAAATCAATTTGGACTGGCGGAAGCGATTTCGAGCAATTAAATCAGAGTTCCCTAATTTTAATTATGATGTAAAAAAAGAATTGTTCCGTAAGGCAACCATCATCAAAAAACAGATGGTTCCGCTTGGTCAACATGCCCTAAAAGCGTACTGGGCAGACAATAAAAGTGGTGACAAGATGCTCAGTGTAGCCAACACCCATTTCTTGCCATTAAGAATTTTAGGGTTTGGGGGCAATGATGGAATTATTACGACTCCTGCTGTGGATGAGCTTTATTTAAAACGATTAAAAAAAGATGAAGCCCCAAGCTATCGGATGGTTGCAGCTCCGGATGAGGCGAAGTTTGTATTCTTCGAATTGCCGGGATTGGACAGTACTTTTGTAGCACCAATTTCTCCATTTGCCCTTCCTCGTCAGGAAACCCCATATCAGGAGATCGTTTCTAATTTGAAATTAAAACCTAACAATGTATTTTCGATAAGCCAAAATGAAGTTCGATTTAAAGCTGGAGAATATACTGTCAGTAAGGATATTATTATTCCTAGTGGATATACCGTGCACTTTGATGCCGGAGTTGAGTTAAATTTGTTACAAAAAGCGAAGTTTATTTCCTACTCCCCTGTCATGATGAATGGAACAGAAGACCAACCGATCCGTATTCATTCTGAGGATAAATCTGGGAATGGGTTTAATGTTTTACAAGCCCAAGGAGAAAGTAAATTGAATCATGTGGTTTTTCACAATTTAAAAAATTTGGATTACAAGGGTTGGCAACTTACAGGTGCCGTAACTTTCTATGAATCCGATGTCAACATTACCAATTGTTTTTTTCGGAGCAATCATTGTGAAGACATTCTCAATATTATCCGTTCAAAATTTATCATAGACAACAGCAAATTTAGCGATACTTTTGGAGATGCTTTTGATGGAGATTTCGCTGAAGGCACCTTAAAGAATTCTACTTTTTTCCGTACGGGAAATGATGCCGCTGATTTTTCAGGGAGTAGCATAACCATAGAAAATTGTACATTCGAAATGATTGGGGATAAAGGTATCAGTGTCGGGGAAGAGTCTGAAGTGAGGGCGAGAAAAGTTGAGATGGTTACGGGTGTGATTGGTGTTGCCTCAAAAGATTTGTCTAAACTGTATCTGGAAAATGTTTCTATTAGGGATTTTAATCAGGCATTTACAGCTTATCAGAAAAAGCCGGAGTTTGGCCCGAGTATGATTGAGGTCAAGGGTTATCAAGTTGAGGATTGTGACCGGATTCATGCTATTGCTCCAGGTTCTAGCCTTACACTTGATGGGAAAATGGTGGAGGTTTTGCAATAAATACTCACCTCCCCTTCCTCACCTGTAGCGGGGTAGCTCCAAACGTATTTTTAAAAACCCTTCCGAAAGCACTATGATTTTGGAAGCCCGTCTCTATACTGATTTCCCTGACTGTTTTTGAAGAAAATTCCAGCAGATAATGCGCCAGCTTCATTCGTTCACTGGTGAGATATTGATGAGGCGTCATTTGATAAAGCGCCTTGAAAAGACGGAGGAAATGATAGGGGGATAGTGCTGCCACACGGCTAATATCAAACAACTCCATGGATTGATCTAGATGAGCATCCATATAATCTTTCGCAGTTCCCAATCTTTGAAATAACTCTTTCTGAACAGCAGATTTTTTCACAGGAAGGAGTTCCGCTTTTTTTAAGGAGTTTTGATGTTTCTGAAAAATCAATTCCAATAAATCAAAATGAATTTGTTCGAAAAACAACTCATCATTTTTTTCTAAAATAATACCCGTTTTTAAGCGCAAGAACAATTGTTTCATACGCTCATCATTGGGATAGGTATTTTCAAAATAAGCTGTTCCCTTATCTGTAGAAAAAAATGGATCATCTAACAGTTTTTCAGGAGAAGCCGTTAAACCATAAACAGCCTGTTTTAATAAATCAGGATGGAAAGCGATAACAATAATTTCTACAGGTGTTTCTGCAGCGACCTCACTAGACCAAGTTTGCCCTTCATTGACAATCAAATAATTATCACTTTTTACCACACTATCCTTATTCCCGACCTTATAATGTTGATAGCCATTCAAAACACCCCGAATCGAAAGGCGGGAAATATGCTCACCCGAGTACATCTCATTACTCCTCATGTAAAAAGCATTGCTTTTTGGAGCTTTGATATTATCCCCTGATTTGGAACAATAATTATGATCTTTTAAAGCGCTCTTCAGATGGTTACAATATGGACAAAAAAAAGACATAAGTATCAGGTAAAAACATAAAAGTAAGTTCCCTTTCAGGAAGCATATTTCAAAAATAGCAATTTCTGCATATTTTCCTATCCTATGTTATCTTATTTTTACAAAAAATTTTATTTCGATAAAAAAATTTCATGCTAACATGATTAAAGTTTTGCAAATCGGGTTAGGCCCTTTAGGACAAAAAATCGGAAGGTATATTTCCGAAAGAAAAGGGGTAACAACAATCGCGGCGGTTGATAAAAACCCGCAATTAATCGGCCAAGATTTTGGCTCGTTATGTGGCCTTACGGCTTCCGGATTTCCGGTGCAGGAAAGTGTAGCATCGGCTATTGCTGCTCAAAAACCGGATGTCGCCGTACTTTCTACCGTTTCCGATATGGAACGCATTACCGGACAACTGGAAGAAATCATCAAACATGGTATTCCTATTGTTTCTACTTGCGAAGAACTGAGCTATCCTTGGGAATGTGCTCCAGAATTGGCCAACCGTATTGATGAAGTAGCCAAAGCGAACAATGTTGCTGTTGTTGCTACGGGTGTAAATCCAGGTTTTTTAATGGATTCTTTGCCTTCTTTTTTAACGGCAGTTTGTCAGGATGTTGAGTCAGTTAATATTAACCGGTATCAGGATGCACAGTACAGGAGAATTCCTTTCCAGCAAAAAATCGGGGCAGGTTTGAGTTTGGAAGATTTTGAGGCCAAGAAGAAATCGGGTACTTTACGGCATGTTGGCCTAACAGAATCCATGCAACTCATCGCCAACAGGATGGGCTGGAAACTAGACAAGACAGAGGACATTATTGAACCTGTTATTGCCCAAGAAGAAATTAAAACAAAAGACCTGACTGTTGCCAAAGGAGATGCCTTGGGTGTTATGCAAACAGGGAGAGCATACGTTGGGGATGAACTAAAAATCTCGTTGCAGTTCAAGGCAGCTATCGGTGTTCCGGAATCTTATGATGAAATACAGATCAAAGGAAACCCGAATATCAATTCTAAAATCAATGGCGGTGTCAATGGAGATGTTGCAACCTGTGCCATTACGATTAATGCGATTCCACAAATTTTAAGAAGCACTCCCGGACTTAAGACAATGGCTGATATTCCACTAGTGGCATTTTTCTCTTAAGAATAACCAAAAAATAACTTGTCGATTGTGTGCTGGCAATCTCCTGTCTGCATGTACTTGTACAGGCAGGCTTTGGGAAGTGAAGGTGCGGGAGAACAAAAGACGCATAGTAATATATTAAAGGAGTTTCCTGAACATAATTGCAGTTCATTGCGAAATGTCTGTTATTATAGTTCAGGAACTTTTTCTATATTTGTGCATTTTATAATTTAGTTTTAATCAAAATTATGAAACTACTTACATATGTCATTACACTAATATATTGCACGGCTATTTTATCCGGCTGTATTGCAACCCAATCCGTTAGTTTTAAAACCCCTGTAGATACCACGACAAAACCAATTGCCTATCAAAAAAAACAAACCTATTCCATAAAAGAACTTGGCCTCCATGCCAGCAATGAATTTGACGGCGCCAGATTAAGTGGCTTTAAAAAAAAGAATGACAGTACTGCCATTGTAATCATCAATCCAGAGAATGAACCCATCAATCTCAGTCCATACTATGCCTTTCAAACTTGGTCTGACCAGCCCGAGACTTTTTACTTTACGTTTCAATACCCCGAAGGCTACAAACATAGATATTATCCCAAAATCAAAAAAGCAGGCCACTGGCAACTGCTCGACTCGACCCACATCTTGAAGAAAGAGGATATTGTTACGATAAAATTAGACTTGAATAAAACGCCTATAACAGTAGCTGCGCAGGAAGTGCAAGCTTGTAAAGATGTGGAAAACTGGTATACCCAATTGATCGCGGGAAAAGACGAATTTATCGAGCTTAAAAGTGTTGGGAAATCCATGCTGGGTAGAAATATTCCGATGCTGGATATTTGCAAGGGAAACAAGAAAGGTAAGGAGCTTATTGTTTTAATGACACGACAACATCCCCCCGAAGTTACCGGATACTATGCCTTCCAATATTTCATGGAAACCATATTGGATAACTCCGCATTGTCCAATGATTTTTTAGAAAAGTATCGCCTTCTGGTTTTTCCTCTGATGAACCCCGATGGTGTTGATATGGGACATTGGCGGCATAATGCGGGTGGCATTGATACCAACAGGGATTGGTCTGTATACAATCAACCCGAAGTTAGGCAAGTCGTAAAATTGATTACAAAAATTATCAAAAAGGATAAAACCAGCATATTGTTAGGCCTTGACTTTCACTCTACTTATGAGGATGTATTTTATACCAATAAAAAAAGAGAAAATACGACCATGCCCAACTTTATAGACGAATGGTTTGCGGCATTGGAAAAAAATATTCCGGGCTACAAAGTCAATGAAGCATCCGGCAACAGTACGAAACCCGTTTCTAAAGGTTGGTTTTTGTATGGCCATAATGCCACCGGGATTACCTATGAAATAGGCGACCATACCCCAAGAGAAAAGATAATACTAATTGGGAAAACTTCTTCACAGGAAATGATGAAAATATTAGTTAACCATTTTAAAACAAAGACAGAATGAATAAAAAATTACTGTTTATAATGCTTCTCGCGATTTGTACTGGGAGCATTTTGATGGCGCAGGAACGCACCATAACGGGTGTCGTCAGTGATGATAAAGAGCCATTGATCGGGGCTTCTATTTTGATAAAGGGTACAGATTCAGGAACCATAACGGATTTTGATGGTAGCTACTCACTTAAGGTTCCGGATGATAATGCGGTGCTGGTCTTTAGTTATACGGGGTATGCGGAGCAGGAAATTACTGTTGGAACGCGGAGTACCATAGATGTTACCCTTGCAGAAGGCTTACAATTAGATGAGGTTGTTGTGACGGCCTTGGGTATTCCAGTCAAGAAAGATGAACTGGGAAGTACCTATTCCAGTATTAATGCTGATGCCGCCAAACAATCTGGAGAAACAGGCGTGATTAATTCTTTGGCAGGAAAGGCCTCTGGGGTTAAAATTTCCAGATCTAACGGAGATCCTGGAGCGGGTTCTAGCATACAGATTCGGGGAGCCAATACCATTGGTGGAAATACGCAGCCATTGATCGTTGTAGATGGTATTCCTTTCAGTAATGAAAATGCAAATGGTATCGGAAACACTTCCGTAGCCGGTGTCTCTCAACAATCTCGCTTGAATGATATCAACCCGGACGACATCAAATCTATGAACATCCTCAAAGGTGCTTCTGCCGCCGCTGTATGGGGAGCCCAAGCTGCAAACGGGGTTATTGTTATCACAACCAAGAAAGGACGGAACCAAGACAAAATAGATGTTTCTTATGGCGCGACAGTTTCCATAGATGAGATCAGTGAAAAGCATCCCTTACAATCTACCTTTGGTCAAGGCTCAGGAGGAAATTGGAGAGAGAACAATTCCAGATCATGGGGAGATAAAATTGCAGATAGAGCGGGAGGCGAAGATGAATTGGATACAGAGGGGTCTTATTTTGAAGCGGCGGATGGAACACTTCATTACCCTATCGAAACCAAAAATTCTCAGGACACCTATGTTGATAAGAATTTCGACCAAGTTTTTAGGACTGGGTCTTCTGTTAACCATACCCTTAGCATAAGCGGTGGTGGTGATAAAGGTACCTTTTATTTCAGTATGGCTAATCTGGACAATAAAGGTATTGTTAAACAAAGCTTTTATGATAAATTGAATCTAGGTTTTAACACGACGTACAAGTTCAATGATAAGCTTTCTGTAAGGGGAAAAGTAAACTATATCAAATCAAAGGCCAACCGTGTTCAGCAAAGTTCAAACGTGAATGGCCTGTACTTGGGGCTATTAAGAGGTGCTCCGGATGTAGATATAGAAGACTATATAGTAACATATCATAAGTGGTATATCAACTGAGTCAACGGGCATACAGAAATACTTATGGTTCAAAAACAAGTTCTGGATATAACA
>JAHDGC010000416.1 GCA_020627865.1 Saprospiraceae bacterium
AAATTAAAACGTTGAGAAAGCGAAAGATTGGGATGCTGATTGTTGCAGTATTCCTATTTATAATAATTCTATTTAAATACTGTGGGTGGCGTGTGCCACTGTTCGGGCTAGATGCCTTTGAGGCCGTTCCGGAGCGTTGTGCATTGGTGTTTGAAATAAAAGAACCGGTAGAAAGTATAAAGATATGGGAGAAAAAATGGCGGGACAAGGGCTTGAGTCAATTCGAATTTTTTAAATCGTTCACAACAGATTTTGAACTCATCAAAAGTTTTTTTGAGGCAGCACCTGAGCCTACCTTAAGAGGTGCAAGATTATTAGCCTGCATGAATTCTGGAGCATCAACGACATTGGGATATACTTATATTCTGGAATCAGGGGAAGATGCCCTCTCTGTTGATTTTTTCTTGCAAAATGAAATAGTGAAAAGTGTCAAGACCCATAACTTCAAGGGGCATGAATTGTATGATATAAATTTGAAGAAAGGAGAAAGAATTAGTTTGGCTAGATTCCGAAACCTTATTGTTGTTGGCCGACTGGCCTTACAGGTAGAGGAAGTTTTGACCCAACTGTATCAACCTGCTAAGAGTTTGACAAGGACAAAACCTTTTAAACAATTGGGAGCGTCGGGAGCATCGACCGACATTGCTATGTTTATCAATTTTGAACAATTTTCGATTGCCTTTTCTTCCTATGTCAAACCGGAAAAAAGAAAGGAATTGGATTGGTTGAAAAATTACTTCCATTGGTTGCGATTTGATTTCGATTTTGAAAATGAAAACCTTTTTTCGAATAGTAATTTAATTCCCAGTGCAGATTCTAAGTTTTTTAAAGGTATTTTGAAACAAATTTCAACAGACTCCACACGTGTGCAAGAATATATCCCGGATCATGCTTCAGTCTTCTTTGGTATGGGCGTTAAGAATATCAAAAACATGTATGAAAAAGGGCGCCACCAAAGTGATCGAGTCTTTGAGAAATATATGTTGAGTTGGATGGAAGGGGAAGTCGCTTATGTGATTACGGAGCCTTATTCGACCAGTTTGCTGGAAGAAAAATTTGTGCTTTTAAAAGCAAAAGATATCAAAGAAGCAGAATATTGGTTGAAGACCTACGCGGCCAAACAAGGAGATTACTCGGTGTCGGATTACCTGAGTTTTTCGATACATCACCTTAAGAAAGAAAACTTTTTAAAACCGCTTTTCGGTGATTTGTTTGCCAATATCAATAATCCATACTTTGCTATCATTGGAGATTATGTTGTTTTTTGTAACAGTAAACAAGCGCTTGAAATCTGGATTGATAAATATGTTGCCGGACAAACCTTATCGCGCAGTGTTCACTTTCTGGAATTTTATATTAATGAATCTAAACTATCTCCTTTATTGTTTTATGTCAATACAGAAAGTTTATTGCAATTATTAAAATCGTATGTACGTAAGAATATGGTTGAAAAAGTGATGAGGGTACACGAAGGGTTTCGTCAGTTTCATACTTTTGCCATGATTATGGAGCCGAATGGAAGTGGGTTCGATGCAAGGGCTTATTTTAATGCAGACATTAAGGAGCAAAAGCATAGTAGTGTTTTGTGGAAGACGAATCTGGAAGATGAGGTGGTCATTCCTCCGGCTACTGTTTTAAATCCAGCAACAGGGCAAAATGCTATTTTAGTCCAGGATGCTGAGCATAAAATCTACCTCTTGAATCAGGAAGGTAATATTTTATGGAAAAGGGAGTTGGACGGGCGCATATTGTCAGAAATAGTAGAGGTGGATTATTATGAAAATGGCCAACTGCAATATTTGTTTAACACCAGCAAGAAGATTTATCAAATAGATAGTGAAGGCAATGATGTGGGAGCTTTTCCATTACGGTTGAACTCTCCGGCAACGAATGGTGTCCTTGTTGTGGACTTTGATGAAAATAAAAAATATAAAATTTACGTCGCTTGTAAGAATGGAAATCTTTATGGGTTTGAAAAAAATGGTGTGCCACTTCCGGGATGGAATCCCTGTAAATATGCAGGACGGACTACTTTCCCGTTGAAGTATTTTCGATATGACAATAAAGATTACATCTTTGGTGTGAACGATGCTGGGAAATTATACGCCTACAGCAGATTTGGAGAACGTCGCTTTACTCCCGTTCATTTGCGTAAGCAATTTTATGCGCCACCTGATTTTCAAGTCATGGAAAATGAAGCTAGAATGGTTGTGGGGGATCATGAGGGGTATGCGCATGTTGTACGACCCGGTGGCCAACATTTTAAATTATCATTAGGACTGAAAAATGGTCACAATGCTCGTTTCGCATTTTCCAATATTGTGGGTGATGAACGAAATGATTATATTGTTTTACATGAAGATATTATGGCTGTTTATTGTTATGAAAAAGACAAGTTTAAACAAGTTTTTACCCATACTTTTGATGCTGCACAAGATGAGCTTTTTAGTGTAGATATTCCTCGGCGGGGAAAGCATTTAATTGGGACATATGCCAAAGCAAAAAAACAGATTTACCTTTTTAATGGTATCGGAGAAATCTACCCCGATTTCCCGCTTGCTGGAACAACCCGTTTTGCCGTAACGGATTTGTTTAATGATAGAAGTCGTATTTTGGTTGTTGGAAATGGAGATCGGGTTTTTGCTTATAAATTACGTTGAAATATATTGACAGACCAGCAGCAAGGCGTGTCTGGTCTGTCAAGTGATGCTATGAAGAAATTCAGTGCTTATTTTTCATTTTCTGAATTTTCAACAGCAGGAGCCGTGAGACAACCTCCTATTTTGGCTTCAAACGTGGCACCCAATTCTATGGTAGACTCCGGATGGATATCTATAGATTCTCCGGCATCCAGTACAACATCTGTTCCGCTTACTACCGTTGCATCGGTTGCCGTAATATTAATACCGGCCTGATATGTCCCATCGATGATTCCTGTCAGGGGAAGGTCTGAGGGGCAAGGAGGCGCTTCTGGAAAAACAGCATTGAAACTAACCGTACCATTATCTCCGCTAGTTCCTTGGAATCCATTCACACAATTGCCCACATAATAGAATGTTACATCTCCAAGTCCTGATGGTGGAGCAACCCATTCTGCCGTAAAAGTTGGGCTAGGGCTGGTGTCGTTATGCTCTACGTAATCTCGGGTTCCGCATGTTGTATTGGCATTCCCGATTTGTGTATTGCTTGCTGGATTCTGAAATGTCCCTGCTTGAGAATTATCGGGAAGAACAGCTGTAAATTGGCAACCGTATCCCGCCGGAGTTCCTTGTTCTGGGATTACAGTAAGGCTTACCGTATAAGTCATGCCAGGCAAGTATGTACTGATTGGGGCACCGCTTGCTGGGTCTGTAACTTGAAAATCCATGGTTACGGTACCGTAATTTCCAGAGGAATGACAACTTCCACAAACCCTTGAATCATCACAAGGTGCTCCGGTATTTCCTTGATTGGCGGCTGTGGCTCTGCCTCCAGAACTAGATGACCAGATTAAGGCAAATAATAATAAAGAGAATGTGAAATAGATGAATTTTAAGTTCATAATTAAATTTTTGAAATAGTGAATGAGTAATTATTTTTGTACAGAATTATGATCTGAATTAGGTGGAAGTATGCAATAATATTGTGGTGAAATACTTCAATAAAACCTGTACTCTTTGAAATTTTTACCGGGGGAGTGAGATAAATGTACTATAAAAATACATATATTATTTTAGTAAAGTTAATAAATGTTTTTAAAAATAAAATATATTTCATGCTTGTTTTTTTCAAGGAACAAAGCTATTCTGGTTTGAAAACCAGATAAAAAAAACTATTTTTACAAAAAAACAATTATCTATGATGAAGAAAATAAAATTACTTTGTTACCTGCTACTGATTATAATCTTTATATTACCAGAGCAAAGTATTGCGCAAAAGCGAAAGAATAAAGCGCCAGAAGAAATAAAACATCCCCTTGACGAACTCAATATCTCGGCCTTTACGTTTCGGTCTATCGGCCCAGCGATGACTTCTGGAAGGATTGCCGATATTGCCGTACATCCAGATAATCCCTTTGTCTATTATGTGGCAACGGCTTCCGGTGGTGTTTGGAAAACTGTGAATGCTGGAACAACTTTTACCCCAATTTTTGATAGCCAAGGTTCTTACTCTATTGGCTGCATCACAATTGATCCAAGTAACCCGAATATCATTTGGGTTGGCACAGGAGAGAATAACAACCAACGTTCCGTCAGTTATGGCGATGGTGTTTACAAGTCTACAGATGGGGGCGCAAGTTGGGAGCATGTGGGGCTGAAAACCTCTGAACATATTGGTAAAATTATTGTTCATCCTGATGATTCTAACAAGGTGTTTGTAGCTGCCATTGGGCCGCTTTGGCGCAAAGGTGGAGATCGGGGTGTTTATAAAACGACAGACGGCGGTGAGAATTGGGAAGCAGTATTGACCATAGATGATTATACCGGTGTAACAGATTTGGTCATGGATCCAAATAATCCGGATGTGCTCTATGCGGCGGCTTTCCAACGTATGCGGCATGTGTACACCTACTTGGGTGGAGGACCAGGGTCGGGCATGCATAAGACGACGGATGGTGGAGCAAGTTGGACAAAAATTAACAAAGGTCTTCCGTCTGGCGATATAGGGCGGATTGGACTTTCGATTTCTCCTGCCAATCCGGATTATATTTATGCGATTGTCGAAGCACAGAAAGAGTCCGGCGTGTATCGTTCTGAGAATAAAGGGGCGAGTTGGAAAAAGAGGGGGAGCTATGTGACCAGTGGAAATTACTATCAAGAAATTGTGACTGATCCGCACGAACCGAATACGCTTTATGGATTGGATACTTGGATGAAGGTTAGTAAAGATGGTGGGAAATCTTTCAAAAATGTAGGGGAAGATACCAAGCATGTGGATAACCATAGTATGTGGATTGATCCTAATAATAATGCGCATTGGATTGTGGGCTGCGATGGTGGTATTTATGAAACTTTTGATGCGGCAACAACTTGGAATTTTAAATCTAACCTTCCGGTAACGCAGTTTTACAAAGTCAGCACGGATAATGATGCCCCTTTTTATAATATTTTTGGCGGTACGCAAGATAACTTTAGTCTAGGCGGCCCATCAAGGACAAACACCGCACATGGGATTATGAATTCAGATTGGTTCATTACACATGGTGGTGATGGTTTTGAAACGCAGGTTGATCCCAATAATCCTAACATTATTTATGCGCAGTCGCAATACGGTGTGCTGTTTCGTTATGATAAACTGAGTGGAGAGGAAACGGGTATACAACCCAAGGAGCGAAAAGATGAAGATGCTTACCGTTGGAATTGGGATGCTCCCTTGGTGGCTAGTCCGCATAAAGCTGGCCGGATTTATTTTGCCGCGAACAAAGTGTTTCGATCTGATGATTATGGCAACAGTTGGGAGGTTA
The DNA here is from genome assembly GCA_020627865.1 of Saprospiraceae bacterium. Classification (GTDB taxonomy): domain Bacteria; phylum Bacteroidota; class Bacteroidia; order Chitinophagales; family Saprospiraceae; genus JAHDGC01. The sequence continues at coordinate 5,444 of JAHDGC010000416.1, forward strand.
TTAGTGATGATTTGAGCCGGCAATTGAACCGAAATGAGTTGAAAATAATGGATAGGGTTTGGAGCGTGGATGCTGTAAATAAAAATCGGTCTACTTCGCCTTACGGTGCAGTAGTGGCCTTCTCGGAGTCCGTGCTCAATGAAGATTTATTGATTGCTGGAACGGATGATGGCCTGATTCATGTTTCGGAAGATGGTGGAAAAAACTGGAGAAAGATTGATAATATTGCTGGTGTTCCACAACGTACTTACGTGAATGCGGTTTATGCTTCTAATCACGATGAAAATGTGATTTATGCTGCTTTTAACCACCATAAATATGGAGACTTTAAACCCTATTTGTTTAAGAGTTCTAACAAGGGCGTTTCTTGGCAAAAGATCAGTAACAATCTTCCGGAAAGGGGAAGTGTGTATGCCATTGAAGAAGATCATGTCAACAAAGATTTACTCTTTTGTGGAACGGAGTTCGGCGTGTTTTTCTCTCCAAATGGTGGAAACAGATGGCGGCAATTGAAAGCCGGTGTTCCAACAATAGCGGTGCGAGATATTGCTATCCAACGCAGGGAGGACGACCTCGTGCTCGGTACTTTTGGACGTGGATTTTTTGTGCTGGATGATTATAGTGCTTTGCGCAATCTTGGTGCCAATGGCTTAGAAGGAGATGCTCGTATTTTTGATGTTAGAAATGCCTTGTCTTGGGAGGAAAGTAAGCCCTTGGGTTTGCCTGGAAAATCGTTTCAAGGAGATAATTTTTATACAGGAAAAAATTTAGGCCCTGTGGTGATGATGGATTATTATATTAAAGATGAACTAAAGTCAATTAAAGACAAGCGGAAGGAAGCGGAGAAAAAAGCGATGAAAGATGGTAAAGATACACCATACCCGAGTTATGAAGACATGAAAAAAGAACGGGAAGAGATTGCGCCAGAATTGGTCTTTACCATAAAAGATGATGCCGGAAATGTAGTGAGGAAATTGACGAAAAAACCGAGCAAGGGACTACAAAGGCTAACTTGGGATTTGCGGTATGCTTCTAAAGAGCCGATTAGTTTGCGAGGCCCTTCTTTTTACAATCCTTTTGCCGGTAAGTCCGAAGGTGCTTTGGTGAAGCCGGGTACTTATGAAGTCTCTATGGCCATCGTTCATGGAGAAAGAACATCGTTGGGAGAACCGATTACTTTTGAAGT
>JAHDGC010000997.1 GCA_020627865.1 Saprospiraceae bacterium
GAGATCGTTTTCAACGACACCGAAAATCGTTGGGAAATGCGCGGCGCCAATGCTGGTGGTGCGGTGATCTATATTAATACACTTGCCAGTTTGCCCAACCCGCCTTCTTCCACAGCGATGGCCTGGGAGGCGGAGGTTGCTGGCGGTTGTACGGATGTACCTACTGTTACCGGAACGGGTACACAAGATATGCGATGCCCGATGGTCTGCGACGATGGTGACCCCTGTACAACGGATACGCAGGATGCGGATTGTAATTGTGTGAGTACTCCAGCTTCGGAAAGTGTACCACCGGTTGTTACCTGTGCGGGAACTATTGCACCCGTTGTAGCGGACCCAAGTTGTATGAGAGCCGTAGCAAATATTCTTGGTTCCCCATTAGTATCCGCTACGGATAACTGTGACCCTGCCCCGGTTCTTACGCAATCTCCTTTACCAGGTACTATGGTTGGACTGGGAAACACCACGATCACCATTACGGCTACGGATGCTTCTGGTAACCAGAGTGCATGTACTTATACGTTGACCGTTGAAGACGACACCGCCCCAACAGTCAGCTGTACGGAGTTTTCTCAAACCTTCTCTGGTGAAGACCAATGTGCTGATTTTATTTTTGCGAATAGCCCGGACGGAATTTTTCGTCCAATCGGGAACCTCAGCAGTTTTAGCGCTGCTGCGGGCGGGTCACGAATCATTACGGCTGATCTTTCCGGCTGTGTAACCGATAACTGCTCCGATGAAGGCTTCCAGGCTGCCTTTGTTGATTCCTACGAAGAGAACCGCGTAGCGGGTTGTTCGGTAGACATTATTAATGTCCTCGTCATCCGGGATGCTGCGGATAATGAAGCGGAAGATTCTATTTTCTTCCGGCATACGATTATGTATGATGGCCCGGCACCGGAAATCATCTGTCCGGCTGATTCATTGATTGATTGTGGTGTGTTACCTGCAGTAGTGACGGATGAGATTATGGCTACTTCTGGCTGTGGTACGCCGACAATCTCGGTGTCAGAAGATCCCGTTATTGCAGGCGAGCCTGATGTTCCCGGAACCACCTATACTTACACGATTACG
>JAHDGC010000417.1 GCA_020627865.1 Saprospiraceae bacterium
TCACCCGAATCATCAAAATACCATCCCTTACAGGCAGCATTACATTTTCCACGCGATTGTCTTGTTGGATTTTTGCATTAAACTTTTTAAGCCTTTTGGCATCGACATCCATTTTGCCCTGAAAAACCTTGCCAAACCAAAGGACATTATCGGCTAGAATAATGCCTCCAGAGTTCATCTTTTCAACAACCATTTCGTAATGGTTTTCATAGTCGTGCTTTCCGGCATCTATAAAGGCTAGATCAAAGGTATGTGGAAGTTTGGGAACAACTTGGGCAGCGTCTCCGATATGGAGGATGATCTTGTTTTCGAGACCAGACTTAACAATATATTTTGCAATTATTTTTTCCAGTTCTTCATTGACTTCTACGGTATGTAGCTTTCCATCTTCTGGCAACCCTTCAGCTAAACACAGTGCAGAATATCCGGTAAAAGTACCTAATTCTAGAATGACTTTGGGCTGTATCATTTTGGAAAACATACTCAGGATTCGGCCTTGATAATGGCCAGAGAGCATGCCTGGGGAAAGTGTCTTGAGGTGAGTTTCCCTTTCCAGTTCCTGTAGTAAATCTGATTGCACGGAAGTGTGTGCGGTGCAATAATCGAAGAGGGGCTTGTAGTTGTTTTTCATGTTTTTTTACAGTAGTGTAGCGAGATAAATCTTTATTTTGTATGCAACTACAATGATTGTATTTCATCAATACTTAGTCCAGTTGATTTTGATATTACTTCATAATCAACACCTGACGCCTTCAGTTTTTTAGCAATTTCTTCATTTACCTGTTCCTTCATTTGCTCCCCGACCGCTCGCTTTACCTGCGCTAACTTATCCTCCATCTGCCGGTCTACTTCCTTTTCTTTCTGTAGCCTAACCTGTTCTAACTCCTCCTCCATTTCCCTCAGCTTTTCTTGTTTCATTTCCTCCATTTCCACCAGCTTTTCTTGTTTCATCTCCTCCATTTCCACCAGTGTCTCCTGTATCATTTCCTCCCTTTCCGCCAATGTCTCCTGTATCATTTCCTCCCTTTCCGCCAAAAACCCTTCTCTTCTTGCTGCTGTTTGGGCAAGCGTTATTTCAAGATTCATGATTTGATCTGGTGTCATGGCACTTCTATCTAACTTCTCTGTCATCCGCTCCAACCAATCTTCCCTCATAAATATGGGCAAATCTTCTTTTCCTTGATATTTATCTAAATGTTTCATAAAAAATATAAGTTTTTCTAAATCCGATTCAATCTCCTCTTCTGCCTTGTCAAATTTACTAATTTCTACTATAATATGCGCAGTTTGGTGATCTAATTCTTCCCCAAATTGATTTTTCAGTGTTGCATAATGATAGTATGTATCTAAATTAGGATAGATATTCTTTGCCAAAAATCCAATACAATACATTTGCGGTAAGTTCTTATACTTATACTTTCCCTTTCTAACAAAGGTATTGAATTTTTGAAATGCATAAAATTTAGCTCGTTGAATATAATTCTTGTAGGGCCATAGCTGCATCTCCACAATAAAAATATTGCCCTTTTCATCTTCACAAATCAAATCGTACAAGCCTCCTCTCGAATCTTGGCTCGTGGCCGCAAATTCATTCCGTAGAAATTGAACTTCTTTGATACTTTCCTCACCTTGAACCAAGGCTTTTAAAGCTCGCCGCAAAGAATAAGTGTCATTTTCATCGGCAAAGATTATCTTAAAGCCATAATCTGATAGTACGGATATAAATCTTTTGTTTTCTTCATCTTCCATAGAATATGTTTAATTTTCACTCTTGAATCACATAGAACAACCGAGAATCCGCATTACTCTATACGATTCTTCAACAATAAAACAAGCCACTCACGATACATCAAGATCAGACATCATCCATTCCCATAGAATGAACAAGCCCAAACATATCCCAATGGCTTAACCTTTATTTTTTATAATTTTTGATTATTGACGATAATCGAAATGATTCCAGAAACCCTATCTAAAGCAACATAAAGATTCATCCTCACTGGTCGCGTCAACTCTAGCAGTAAGAACAGTCAAATGACTCTGGCATAAAATCTATTATTTGGATATCAGAACTAGAAACTTACCCCATTAGAGACGGGCACTACCTGTATTTTGGCACAGGTTTAGTTAAAATTTTATTTCGTGTTGATTATTATTTTCTGATACCCCACTAAAAAGGTTAGTACAAATATAACAATAATATTTCAACATGCAAACTTTTTGGTTACTTTAAAAACATTTAAATATCAATAATATTTTCTGCAAAAATCCATTATTGTCCCAAATGCCCATCAAAAAAGCCGATTGCATTCCTACAATCGGCTTCACTTCAAATTACTTATATGAACATTTGTTCTTTTATTCTGCAATAACCTCGAAGGCAACTTCGGATTTCACCTCTGGATGTAACACCAAAGTTGCGACATAAGACCCAACGGTTTTCACCTCATCTGGCAATACAATCTTCTTTCTCTCGATTTCTACGCCAGCTTGCTCTTTGAGGGCAGCGGCAAGTTGGATAGTCGTTACACTACCAAATATTTTTCCACTAGTACCTGTTTTGGCTCCGATTTTAAGGGTAACACCTTCCAGCTTCTGTGCCAATTCTTGAAAATGACCCAATTTCGCAGCCAATGCTTTAGCCTCTCTATGCCTAAGGTCTGCCAACCTTCTTTGGTTGGTATCGTTATAAATCAGGGCCTTGCCCTGTGGAATAAGGTAGTTGCGTGCATAACCGTTCTTTACCGTAACAACCTCATGCTTATCGCCCACCTTATCTATATCTTCTAATAATATAATTTCCATAATTGAAAACTTTTAAAGAATTAAAAATTCGTCGTAGCGCATTACGACACTACTACTTCAATAAATCCGTAACATAAGGCAGTAAAGCCAAGTGCCTTGCACGCTTCACCGCACTAGCCACTTTTCTTTGGTATTTCAAAGAGTTACCGGTAATACGACGAGGTAAAATTTTCCCTTGGTCATTGATGAACTGCATTAAGAAATCAGGATCTTTGTAGTCAATATATTTGATACCGAATTTACGAAAGCGGCAATATTTTTTACGGTTTTGTCCGATATTAGGATTACTCAGAAATTTTATATCGTCTCTGGATGCCATTTTATTTAAATTTTGATGATTTTTAAATGTGAAATTTCAAGAGGACTATTCCTCTTCCTTTGCAGCAGGTGGTGTCACTGGTGCAGCAACAGGCGTAGCAGGTGCCGTAGCTTCAGGCTTTGGAGCAGCTTGCTCTACTGGTGCTGGAGCTTCTTTCTTTGCCTCAACCGGAGCCTTCTTATCTGCCGGCGCTTGTGTTCTTCTGTCTTGCTGAGGCCTTCTTCTATCTCCACGATCATTACGGCCTCTTCCTCTACCACGACCTCTATTGTCTCTGTCGTCCTTATCTTCCTTTACCACTCTCTTTACCTTCCCGATTTTACCTTCTCGCTTGTCGCTATTGTATTTCACGCCAAACTTGTCTAATTTTACGGTAAGGAAACGCATGATTTTTTCGTCCCGACGGAACTGTAATTCCATCTCTGTTATCCACGCTACTGATTCACATTCAAATTCTACGCAAGTGTACACCCCAGAAGTCCGGGAGTTAATTGGGTAAGCCAATTGACGCAACCCCATGTCATTTCTGTGCACGATATTTCCTTTATCGGCAACCATATCCACATAGCGTTGCGCTGTCGATTTTATTTCATCGCCCGACAGCACCGGATCTACGATGAAAGTTACTTCATAATTTCGCATTAATGAGAAGTATTTTTTAGTCCTACAATATATATATGTAGGAAGTTAATGAATAAAAATGGCCACAAAGGTAGCAAATTTATTTTATTTTTTCAAAATGTTTTGGAGAATTCGCCCGACGGGACACCCGCAGGTTCATTGGGAATAAAAGATAGGCCATTATTGATACGGATTGGCTTTCGGACTTTGCCTTTCATCAAAAATAAATACGACAATTAGTTTCTGGCCATGAATTCGATAATATAGCTTCTTAAACTTATCTATCCTATATTGCCTTATGGTTTTATGACTTTTTGTTCTTCTACCAATTTCGGGATATTTTACTGTGTTTCTCTATTAGGTCATCTAATTTAATGACAAATTTCATAGCCACTTTCACAGAAACTTCCGCTTCAAGATATGCCACGATTTCTTCAAATTTTACAACAGCTCTCCTATTCCAAACTACTTGCCTAACCATTTTTTGTACTTTTGGATAACTTCACTATGGCTTACATGATTAGATTCATCTTCACTTTCATCAATAGCCATGTTCAATTCAAATTTTTCTTGCTCACTCAATTCATCCCAATAGTCTGAGTCCTTTAAATGGTTACCGACAAATTCACTAATGATCTTCCTTAATTCAAACAGTGTTTCCCTATCATCAATAGTCGCAATCATCTCCAATATGCCGCCTTTTAATTCTAAATTACTCATACTCAAAAATTTAATTCATCAACTATACCATTAAAAACGGTTATTTTCAAATCAGTCGAGCTTTATTATCCAAAACTAAGCATAAATTATCTGTTTGTAAAGTATATTCACTATTCCATTCCTATTCTTAATAAAAATGAGGTAATAACCCTAAAGCTACTACCTCATTTATTCCCTTCAAAAAATACAGGTGTTACCGCACCACCCCAATCGTCATATTGCCGTCGTAATCCCCCTTAATTACAGGAGATTGGAGATTACCCGTATAACTTTTCACATTGGAATGGATGTACCCGAACAATTCATCCACCGTAATCACCTTGTTTGTATCTTTATCTGCCTCTCCCTTCAGGCCGCGTATTAAAAAATGACTGAAAACCCCTTGCCGTAAACCACTTGACTCTAGGGAGTTTTCCTCTGATTTCGATGACATAATCAAGGCCGTTCCCGGTTCCGCCTGAGCCAGCGTTTTGTAATAATTGCTCAAGGTATTCGTAACAGAACCGGAGCGCATCGCCAGCAAACTACCGGAATGGCAGGCATCCGCAATGCACAATTTGTACTTCGCCCTACTTTTCCTAAACACACCGTTGATCTCGTCATGCAGTAATTTATTGTTAAACCCGTCAAAATCTATCGGGAGAAAAGAACCTTTTAAGCCGTGCCCAGAAAAATAAAGTAAAATCAAATCATCCGGCCCAGCCTTTGTATATAGCTCTTCCATTTTTTGTAAAATCTTGGTCTTGGTCGCATCCTCATCAATCAAGATACGGATTTGCTCGTCGGGTAACGCACCACCTTCCGGACTTTTCAAGAAGGCAAACATCCGGTAAGCATCATCATCCGTATAGCGCAAGGGTGGCATATGGTTGTAAGAACCAACACCGATGACTACTGCCCATACTCTCATATCTTTCGCTGCATTTAGTTCTTTCCTTGATGCAACATCATCTCTATCTACCTTTGGTGCCGTCTCAAAAGGCTTCGTGCTCCGCCCCTGGAAAGTCCCTGCAATCCAATGCCCATCCGCTCTCCGGCCATCCTTAAAAATCAGGACGCCCTGCCCCTCAAACTTGCCCTTTTTCCACTCACCTTCATAGCGATCTCCGTTGGAGAATTCACAAATCCCCTTGCCATGTGCTAGGCCATTCCTGAAAGTACCCACAAACTTCGCACTGGCATTTTTGTATACATAAGTTCCTGTACCATTTGTACAATCACCACTAATGCAACCCAGTTGGCCATTCTTTGCCCGACCATCTCCAATATACTCGCCCTGCAACCACTCCCCAGAGGTTATGGCTCCTTTGCTGGCATACATGTTTCCACGGCCATGCGGATAATTTTCTTTAAAGGTACCGATGTATTTTTCGCCATTGGCATAATACCAAGTACCCCAGCCGTCCATTTTGCCATTATAAAACTGGCCTTCGTATTTGCTACCGTTGGCGAAAGCAAAAACACCTTCCCCATTTTCACAATCTCCCATCACGCAACCGACCTGAATATCGGTGCCGTCATCGTCCAGCAATTGTGCAATCACGTTGCCCCTTTCGTCCACCCGTTGCCCCTTGAGCCAAAGGCCCTCGATACGTGTTCCATCTGCAAGGGTTTTAGTTCCTTTTCCTTGTGGGTATCTTGTTACCCATTCGCCTTGGTATTTGCTACCATCAGAATAGTAGCAGGTACCGATACCGTGAATTTCTCCATTTTTGAAATGTCCGATATACTTTGCACCACTGGGATAGATATAAATCCCCTTACCGTTGACACAATCTCCGGATTGGCATTGCGCCTGAATATCAGCGCCCAAACAAAGGATAAAAGCCAAAAAAAGTAGTCTCTTCATGCGTTGTTGTTTTTTTATGTAAACGAATTCATCAGTTCAAACAGTATTCTTGTGAATTTGTTAGGATAATGTGTTTTGAATATCAAAATCCATAGAAAATAAGCCCAAATCTATGATTTTTGGCGGTAAAACCTGTTGACAACATATATTATCCCACAAAAATATTACCAAGTTTTATTAAAACTTATTATGATGTGAATTTATTGGAGGGGGAAGGGGGATTTTATGAAGATATAACACTTATTTATT
>JAHDGC010000418.1 GCA_020627865.1 Saprospiraceae bacterium
TGCAGTTCCTTTCCAAAAACATGAATATAATTATGTTAATATATTAAATATTACGACATTGCAAATTTGTAAGATATAGAAATCCATTAAAAAATTTAAAGAATGAAAAAAACATTTCTCATACTGTTTACGGTCATATGGTCCTTTAACAATATTAACGCCCAAAGTTCTACTCCAGAAGTAATTTCCACTACCGGAGGAACATATCAAGGGAATACGGTACAAATAGATTGGACACTGGGGGAATTAGCGGTTACTGCTATTCAAAACTCATCCTCGCAAATCACGCAAGGATTCCATCAACCTAAGTATATCATAACAAGTACAAGCGAATTACCAAAAGAAATTGGACAAATCAGCGTCTTCCCTAACCCTACTTCGGATAGAATAGAGATGCAACTGGCTTTCGATCAAAATCAAAAAATTCAAATCCAGTTAATTGATATAAATGGGGTACGCCAATGGTCAATGGAAAAGCATGGTCAGACAATTGACGAAACAATTAGTATCGGTGCTTTACCCGATGGAAATTACTTCCTAAACTTTTTCCTCGAAGGCCACTCATATCATCAAACATTCAAAATTCAAAAATTCAACTAAAAATGAAAAAGACAATAACAACGACTTTTATGATGCTATTTATAGCATCGCTTTTTGCACAAGCTCCGCTATCTTTTAATTATCAGGGTGTCGCAAGAGACTTGGCAGGCACTCCAATTCCCAATCAAAATATTGGATTGAGAATTGCCATTTTGCAAGGCACCCCAAATGGACCGGCAGTTTATACAGAAACCCACAATACCAATACAACCAACTTAGGACTTTTCTCCCTTCAAATCGGAACCGGAACTGTCGTTGATGGCCTATTTTCTGCTATTGACTGGGGGAATAATAGTCATCATTTACAAATTGAAATGGATGAAAATGGGGGAAGTAATTATCAGTTGATTGGAACCAGTCAATTGTTAAGCGTGCCGTATGCCTTATATGCAGAAAATGGAAGCAAGTGGGAGGAAAATCAATTTGGCTTGCATACTTCACAAAATATCGGTATCAATAATCCAGAACCCTCCGCAAACATAGATATTATTGGGGATGGCACCGGAAATGATATCGTGAGAATCCAGAATAATGATTATGCCAGATACGCTGCATACGGAGCATCATCAAACTCATTCGCAGTCCCTGCGTTTATAGGTTTTAAATCCAGGGGCACGGTATCTCAACCGATCAATGTAAATGGTCAAGATAGAATTACCGGGATATATGGTGCCATGTATGTTGAAGATGGGTACAAGGTTTCCTCTTCGGTAGAAATGCATGCAGGCAATAATCCAGGTACAGGGAGTTATCCTGCATATATCATATTTGGAACAACTCCTCAAAATGGTACAAGCAGGATTGAAAGGATGAGAATTGCTGAAAATGGAAATGTAGGGATCGGCACGGAACAGCCTGACTCAAAACTTCAAGTAGCGAATGGTGATGTTTATATCGAGGATATCAATAATGGAGTGATCATGAAATCTCCCGACGGGCAATGTTGGCGATATACGCCAGATAATACAGGCCAATTGGTTCCAACGGCAATAAACTGCCCAAATTAAAAACATATAGACAGATAAATGCAGAACAAAGATGGCTGTTTGCTATCTTTGTTCTGTTACGTGATTTTTCATAGAAGATATTATTTCACAACGAACGACAATAACAAAATGTAACCATAAAACGTAACACAAAATAAAAGACTTGAGAAAATATGGTTCAACTACAATATTTAACCGAAATTTCTTATAGTGAAAAAAACGATTTCCCCGATAAATTTCGGGAAACGCTATCCACCACAAAGGTCGTACACCTTAAGGATGTTCCGCCGGAAATGGATTTGACGGATTTTTATACAAAGCTTACCCAATCTGTCGGCCAACTGATCCGCAAGGGAGAAGATTTCGACAATAAAAAATTCACCAACGATCAATGGCTCGATGTTCGGTATGACCCAAATCATGCCAACACTTATCGCCACAGCAATACCCCACAGCCGCTTCATACGGACGGGGCTTACATCGTAGATTTTGATTATGAATTGGTCTTTTTGTTTTGTACCCAACAAGCAAAATATGGTGGCGCAACCACATTTTTGGATGCTGATTTTCTGTATGAATTATTGGCCACTTACCAGCCCAAATTGCTCCAGCTTCTTGAAAAAGAAATTGTTTACTTCAGCAAGGGAACCTTCGGAGGTAAAAAGGTAAAAATTATAGATCGAGATGAAAAAGGCTTGCTTGTAAACTGGAATTACTATCGGGTAGCAGATGAAAATCCTTCCCACGTCAAGGAAATGATTCAACAATTTCAGGACTTTTTGCAAAATCAGGTTGTCGCTGCTGGTCTATTAAATCCTTTGCTGCTCCAAAAAGGAGAAGCTGTTTTCTTCCATGACAGGAGAGTTCTACATGGCAGGAATGCTTTTTTGGGAGAACGTTGCCTTATCAAAGGCGCCTTAAATTTCTGAGAAGAAACCCTTAAGTTTGTACAAACATCACACATTGCCTCATCACCTCAGAAGCAATAAATTTTGTATCTTGCGACATTATCCTTAAATACATTTAAAAATTATGCTTATCATCGGTGCCGGTGCCTGTACCAGGGATTTACTCGCCATGCTTGAATTAGACAAGCAGGAAGGAGCAGTGCATTTATACGATGACTTAAATCTCGATGCACCAGATTTTTTGTATGGTAAATATCCAATTTTAAAAAGTGAGGAAGCTGCCCAAAGTTATTTCAAAAATATTAACAATACGTACACAATTGGAGTAGGAAAACCTCACCCGCGCTACAGGCTTGCCCAAAAATTTGATGCCCTTGGCGGAAAACTCATCAGCCTGATTTCAAGTCAGACACAAATCGGGAAGTATTCCACCATTTCCAAACGTGGTGTCATCATCATGCATGGTAGCATTTTCACCAATGAAGTAAACATTGGAGAGGGCAGCCTAATTAATATGCGCTGCACCCTAGGACATTTTTGCACCATAGGTCGATTTTGTGCCTTAGCTCCAGGTGTATTGGCCTCTAGTTCTACTATCGGTGATTTTTCCCGACTTGGGATAAATGTTGTTATAAAACCCGGCATCAATATTGGAAAAAATGTAACCGTCGGGGCAGGAGCCATTGTGGTGAAACATGTTCCGGATAATTGGATTGTAGCGGGGAATCCGGCAGTTAAAATTGGGGAAAATAAACCTTTAAATTTTTGAACGTAGCGTCGTAATGCTTACGACGTTCTTGACAACACTATATTATTTCCGTGAAAGAAAAACGACACATAAAACTAAGCGTGGCTATACTCTGTTATAACCACGAAGCATTTATCGCCAAAGCACTGGATAGCGTACTGATGCAGAAGGTTGATTTCCCCTATGAAATCATTATCGGAGATGATGCTTCTACAGATAAATCCCAGCAAATTTTACAAGCATACCAAGTCAAACATCCGGACAAAATCAAGCTGATCCTCAAAACGAAAAATGAAGGTGTTTTTAAAAATATTACCGGAATCCTAAAAGCTTGCTCGGGGCAGTATATCGCCTTATTGGAAACGGACGACTTTTGGACTTACCCCCATAAACTTGCCCGACAGGTAGCCTTCTTAGATCAAAATCCTGACTATACTGGATGCTTTCACAACACCGCTATCGAATGGATTGCCAAGCCGGAAAATTTACCGAATCTTTATATGAAAAACTTCCGAAGCTGTGTAGAAATACATGTTTATCCCAAAGATTTTCACCCACATCATCTCATGAACAGTACTTTCATCCCCACGAGTGCTTTGGTTTTCAAGAGAAGAGATTATCATAAAGAACTGGAAACCTTGGCAGGCATCAACCATTCCTTAGCTTGGGGCATGGCTTATTTTTTTATCAAAGAAAAAATAAATAAAGGTGGGAAGTTTCGTTATATCAACGAAATCTGGTCTACTTACATGAAAAATGAACAGAGTCTTACCTTTACCAAAAAAGGAAGTACCTTTACACAAAACTGCATTAATATTTTGAAAATTTTATTGAAAGATCCATTTTATAAATATTACAAATCGGAAGTATATCGAGGACTCGCGCTCCAGCATGAAATGCACTTGGCTAATCTGAGGGCAGAAAATGCGCAACACTATTTGAAAACTATTTTCAACTTTTTCCGGTATTCCATATTGTTTACATTCTATAGAACAAGTCAATTTTTAAAACAAAAATGAACACGATCAAAACCATTTTTCAGTATCGGGAATTGCTGGGAAATCTCGCCATGAGAAGCCTCAAGATAAGGTTTGCCAGAACCTTACTCGGCCTGCTTTGGGTTTTGATTCAGCCACTACTATACTTGGTTATCTTCATTTTACTTTTCAAACAATTTTTAAACATCGACACGGGCGATATCCCCTACCCTTTGTTTGCCCTCACGGGAATGGCAACTTGGAATTTTTTCACCTATCAGGTCATGCATGGTGCAATGGGCTTGATTGAATTTCAAAGTATTATTACCAAAGTTTATTTTCCTAAAATCATTATCCATCTTTCCAAAACTGTAGTTGCCTTGATCGACTTTTTAATCTTGTTGACCTTTTGTTTAATATTGATGATTTACTATGGATTTCCGCTTTCTTTAAATATACTTTTACTGCCATTTTTTTTAATAATCGGCATGTATTGCGCTTTAACAATAGCCTTAACCGTTAGTATTCTAACAATCAGATACCGCGACCTCCAATATCTCGTCCAGTACTTGCTCAATCTATTTTTATGGATAACGCCCGTTGCTTATCCTTCGACTATTATACCCGAATCGTGGCGTTGGATATATTACTTGAACCCTATTGCTGGCGTTGTAGATGGTATCCGCTGGTGCGTATTGGGGATGGAAACCGCATTAGTTAATTTTATTCCGGCTTTTGTCGTTTCGTTTCTTTTATTCCTTGGAAGTTTTTTCTATTTTAAAAAATCAGAAATGAAAATTGTGGATTATATTTAAGTTATCAACATAAAATTGTGGATAACTCGCACTTATCAACATATAGCACTCTAAAAATCTATAGCTTTGCAAAAATTCTACCTCTTCATCATCATAAGCTTATCCTACATAACAGGATATACACAAAACGAAGGTGCTCTTATCTTGGACTTCAATTACTTCCCCGACATTGAAGTAGAAGCTGTTAATCCGGATGAAAACCTTAACCCATTTATATTATTCACGGTGCGTGACCTCCGCCAGTTTGTATTCGGCTTTCCGACTTATGCTACGGGGCTTATCGTTACCGATATCAATCATCCAAAATACCCACTGCTCTTTCTCCATTTGGAAAATATTCCGGGTTGTGGCCCTTCCTGTGCGCAGCTCAGCGATGCCCGCGTTTACGATACGCCTTTCGGCCAAACCCTTATGATTCATAAAGAAATAGGACACATAAACGAATTCGGTAACCCTGAGACCGATTATCATGGCTTTATTTTTTATGATGAAAACTTGGAACCCGTAGATTCTATTGCACCACCAGAACTTGACTTCCATGATGTGGCCATTCATCCCGTCTCTGGCAACAAAATCCATGCAGAAGTTCATATGGATTCTTTGTTATTTCCAGCCGAATTAACGGGCTTCCCCAATGATAGCCTTTTTCCTGTCGAAGCCATTAAAATTATTGAAACCGATACCTCGGGGAATATTGTTTTCTCTTGGATTTCTTCCGAACACCTTTCTCCTGATGATATGATGTGGCATATCCTCAATCCGCCCGGCCCACTCATCGACTGGGATCATTGGAATAGTGTTCGCTATGATTATGATGGCAATTTGCTGCTTTCTTTCCGCCACGTCGGATTGGTAAAAGTTTTCCGCCCTGATGCAGATTATCCAGAAGGTCGGCATTTAATTTTTTCTGGTAAAAACTCCCACTTCAACCTTCCTCCCGAGCATCAAACTTTATTGCAACACGATTTTTATTATTTCCCACAAGATGGTTTCTATCACTGTTTCAGTAATGGCCTGATGACCAGCAACGATCCAGAAATCAGGGAACCCGCACTAGGTTTTATTTATGATATAAACTGGCAAGACACCAGCTATACTTTGGTGCAAAGATTCAAACCAACGGCTGATTCCCTCGTGAGTTTTGGAGGAGGCAACTGGCATCGAAATTTAGACGGTTCTCATATCTTTAATCTAGGAGGATTCATCAACTTTCCCGCGGGAAATCCCCTGGAAGCACAACCTGCCGCGCTTTATATGGATGCTAATGATGAAGTTCGGTATCAATTTTATTTTGAGGAAGGAGGCATTTTCTCCTATCAAATTCATAGTTTCGATACTACACTTTTAAATATTCAAAGGCCAGAAATCGTATGTAACGCAACCGATGAAGGACTATTACTTAGTACTAGTAAATCTTACCCGCAATATCTTTGGTCCACCGGAGATACGACCGCCACCATTACGGTGCAAGATACCGCCAGTTACTTTGTACGAGTCGCTTTGAACGCACATTTTGCATCCTCTTC